>JAUSQH010000343.1 GCA_030652895.1 Alphaproteobacteria bacterium | reverse complement strand
TTCGGGGTTGTTGCAAGCTGGGCGATTACCAAGTTTGAATTCATCGGCAAGCAATTGCTTGTTACCCTGATAGATCTTCCATTTTCCGTTTCTCCGGTTATTTCCGGGCTTATTTACGTGCTGTTGTTTGGCGCCAACAGTGTTTTCGGCGAGTGGCTGATCGACAATGACATACAAATTGTGTTTGCCGTGCCGGGGCTGATCATCGCTACGTTATTTGTCACGTTTCCGTTTGTGGCGCGCGAATTGATCCCTTTGATGCAGGAACAGGGGACCGAAGAAGAAGAAGCTGCGATATTACTGGGCGCCACAGGCTGGCAGCTGTTTTTCCGGGTGACATTGCCAAATATCAAATGGGGTCTGTTGTACGGTGTGCTGTTATGCAATGCCCGTGCGATGGGCGAATTTGGCGCAGTGTCGGTAGTGTCAGGGCATATCAAGGGTGAAACCAATACCATTCCGCTGCATGTGGAAATTCTCTATAATGAGTATAACTTTGTCGCGGCCTTTGCCGTGGCTTCCATTCTGACACTTCTTGCGCTGATTACCTTGCTGCTGAAAACCCTGCTTGAAAGCAGATCCAGCAGCCCCACCAACAGGCATTAGAACAGGCGCGTAAACATATGGGCATTCAGGTCAACGATATCTCCAAGCGCTTCAACAATGATTTTGTCGCGCTCAATAATGTCAGTCTCGATATCCAATCGGGAGAACTGATCGCGCTGCTTGGTCCCTCTGGTTCGGGCAAGACAACGTTATTGCGCATCATTGCCGGTCTGGAATTTGCCGATTCCGGTTCGGTGCTTCTGGACGGGCAGGAACAGCAGACCAGAAATGCCAAAGAGCGTAATGTAGGCTTTGTGTTTCAACACTATGCGCTGTTCAAACATATGACGGTATTCCAGAATGTGGCATTTGGGTTAAGTGTGCGCCCCAAAGTGAACCGCCCCTCGGACGCAGAAATTCATCGCAGGGTGATGGAACTGCTGGAGCTTATCCACCTTGAAGCATTCCATGACCGGTATCCGAGCCAGCTCTCAGGCGGGCAGCGCCAGCGGGTAGCCCTGGCGCGCGCGTTAGCGGTGGAACCTAAAGTCCTGTTACTGGATGAACCGTTCGGCGCGTTGGACGCCAAGGTACGCAAGGAACTGCGCCGTTGGATGCGCCGGCTGCATGACAATATTCATATTACCAGCATTTTTGTGACCCATGATCAGGAAGAAGCCATGGAGGTGGCGGACCGGGTAGTGGTGATGAGCAATGGCCGCATCGAACAAGTGGGAACGCCCGAGGAGGTTTATCATCATCCCGTCAACGGATTTGTATATGACTTTCTTGGAAATTATAACGAGTTCGATGGCTGGAAAGATGAAGACGGCACCGTCCATCTTGCGGAAACCGATATTGTGGAAGTACCCGCGGATACGGTACTGGAAACCAGCAAGCCGATGGGGTGGCTGGGGCGTTATCCGGAAATCAGTCATGTCGTAAACAGGGTGGTGCCGGGTCTGCTGCCGGAAAAAACCGCCCCAACTCTAGTCAAAAAGAAAAAAACCATTCGCCGGCCAAAAAATGCGGTAGCGGTCAAATTGTTCACGCGGCCGCACGAAATCTTTGTCAGCAAGGAGCTGGATGGGGACGAATATGTCACGGCGCTGGTGACCCATGTCAATCCGGCCAGCGCGCTGGTGAAGCTGGAGCTGCAACGCCCCACTGGCGCCATTTTGCAGGCGGAAGTCCCAAAAACCGTCGTCGATGAACTGAACATCAAAAGGGGCGATACACTGTACGTCCGCCCCAAGGCGACGCGGGTGTTTGAATAACTAAAAAGGCCTGCTAGAATCTGACTAACACATCATAAAAAAACAGGGAGGCCGGAATGGCTAAGTTCGGGAACTACACGCTGATCGAAGTGGATCTGGCGGATGATCATGTCGCCACCGTCGAAATGCAGAATGGTGAGCTGAATTTCTTTGATCTGGAAATGCTGACGTCGCTCGCCAATTGTTTCGACGATCTGGACAAGGAGCCCAAATGCCGGTCCATCGTTTTGGCATCCGCTGGCCGGGCGTTTTGCGCCGGGGCGAATTTCGCGAGCGGAGCGCGCGCTGAAGGTCTGGCCACCAAGACAGCGAGCCCCAGCGGCAGTCCGCTTTACGATCAGGCAGTGCGGCTGTTCACCAACAAAAAACCAATTGTCGGCGCGGTGAACGGTGCAGCCATTGGCGGCGGGCTCGGCCTTTGCCTGGTGCCGGATTTTCGTGTGGCGTGTCCCGAGGCGCGATTTGCCGCAAACTTCACCCAATTGGGCTTTCATCCGGGTTTTGGCCTGACCCATACGCTGGTCGCGCTGGTAGGTCAGCAGAAGGCCTGGCACATGATGTTCACGGGCCGCCGGGTGAAGGCCGATGAAGCGCTGGAAATGGGCATGATTGACCGGCTGGTTCCCGCCGCCCAGGTGCGCCATGCTGCGCGTGAAATGGCGTTGGAACTGGCCTCGGCGGCGCCGCTTGGCGTGATGGCGGTGCGCGAAACTGTGCGTATCGGGCTGGCCGACCGGGTGCGCGCCGCAACAGCGCGCGAATTGCAGGAGCAGAACAAGCTGCAGGGCACCGAAGACATGAAAGAAGGCATCAGGGCCACAGCGGAACGCCGCCCGGCGAAGTTCGTGGGACGGTAGTTCAATTTCGGGGTGTGGCTGTCGTTGCCAAATCAATCAGGGGACCTGGCGCATCAACCAGACCAGCCGATACATAAGAGCCGGTTATTCCAATTATCCAGTGTCGTGGCGCACCAGTTATGATTGGCCGGTTGCGCTAGGCATTTGGCGTTGAAAAGTTCCTTGCGGCGCCAGGTAAAAACGCTCTTACGCATATGCGAAGCAGGTGTAGCAGCGGCTTGATCATATTACGCTCCTTTAAAGACGGCGAGTATGATCGGCTAATTGCGCGGCCTTCTAACAGGACGGGTCAGGTTGTCCGGCAGGCTGTTGAAAAACGCTCCACAAAGTGGCTGTTCTCTGCTGCTCAGACGGGGCAATGTGCGGACGATTTTGCGATGTTACAGCCGCAACAGAGGGGCATCTCTTGATTCCTCAAAATAAAGAAAATCGTAGATACAGAGCCGGCGCGAAATGTTTTTAGGGTGATATAGGTTCATTATCCAAAAATATGATATTTATCCTAATTTTATTGACGATATACCTACCCCCTCCTATATTATTCCTTCGTGCCGCTTTTTCTAGCAAAGCACGTGTAAATTTTTATATTCCCGTAATAGGGATGATGAATAACATGGGCTTGTCATTTAAATCTGAAAAACGCCCCGCCGGGTTCGTGGCTGTCTTCCGGTATATGGCGTATTTGATGTTTACTCCGCTTTTTGCCATCCAGGTAGCCTTCGCAACGCCTGCAAATAAACGATTGCAGGGACCCGTGTTCGCCATTGTCGAGCGAGTGATAGATGGCGACACGATAGCAGTGCGCGCACGAATATGGCTGCACCAGGAGCTGCGGGTGAACGTGCGGATTGCGCGGATTGATACGCCGGAACTGGCCGCGCGTTGCGCCCGTGAACGTGAGTTGGCCGGACGGGCACGCGATTTTGTCCAAAAAATTATTTTTGCAGATGGTTTATCGGAACCCTCAGTATGGCTGAGTGATATTGGCCAGGATAAATATGGTGGCCGCGTGCTGGCGCGTGTCACCGGCAGCAGCGGCGGCGATATCGCGCAAGCGCTGATACAAGCAGGACTCGCGAACGTATATGACGGTAAAAAGCGTGCGGATTGGTGTCGCAATTTCAAGCTCTAGACAGTTTTTGTTCCGACTAGATCATTCCAAACCCGGGCCCTCGCCCCTGCCCCAACTGCCAGACAGCGGCCTTCTGGTCAATAAACAGCCTGGGGTGGCGTGTTAACCTGCTTTTCGGCGTTTGCTTTTCTGGCCAAGCCCCATCTGTTTCGCCAGTGCCGAGCGGGCCAGGGCATAATTGGGCGCAACCATCGGATAATCTTTGGGAAGCCCCCATTTGGTGCGGTATTCATCCGGGCTCATATCATAGTGAGCGCGTAAATGGCGTTTCAGCGACTTGAACTTCTTCCCGTCCTCAAGGCAAACGATATAATCGGAGGATACGGAACGTTTAACCGCAATTGCCGGCTTCAACATCTCATTATCACCGATCGTCACCCCTTGTGATACATCGGCAAGCGAAACATAAACTTGCTGAATCAAGCTGGGCAGTTCCGCAGCAGTTATTTCATTATTGCCAACATAGGCGGAGACAATCTCGGCCGTCATGTCAATAAGCGCGTTCTTGTTGTCCATGATTACTATCTTCCACTGAATATGAGTTTCTTATTATAAGTTTAGAAAATAGTAAAATCAATATTAAGGCACCCAAAATCCGGCTAAACAACGTTTTATTTGATTTATTAAATATTGTCTAATTTGTGCAAAGAAGAATGTATCCCAATGGTATGTTTCTAAAATATAGAACGGATGAAGCGCCGTACGGGAAAATACAGGATGACCAACGAGCCCCATGCGAGATATGGGTCGCCATACGGCAGAGGAAGAAACAGCATCATCCAGTTTCGCCATAACTCGATAATGAAATGTAGCATCTAGCGGGACCTGTGGGCGTTCACGCTCAGAT
>JAUSQH010000308.1 GCA_030652895.1 Alphaproteobacteria bacterium | reverse complement strand
GACCGGGCCCGCATTGCGGCCTTTCAGATACTCAATACCGGTCTGCACATCCTGGACATTGTTTTCAGTGCTGGTTTTGGCGCGCAGAGCCAGCCCCTTTTGAATGGCGTCCGGCGAATAGTCGGCCTCAAAATTCTTTTCCAGGCGGTCATAAAGCGCGGGCGACACCACTTCGAGCCCGTCTTTCGCCCAGGCGTCGCAGACATCCTTGATATGATCGGTAACGCCAAAAATTTCCATCACACACACCAGGCCGCCCTTGCGCGCGCCCTGCGCCTCGACATGGTAATAATCGATATCCGCGCCGTCGCCACTTTTCAGCGTGATCATTTTTCCCAGATGTGCCATCGCCTGTTTCTCCCCTGTTATGATTGCGGCTTGCGCATCACCATGCCCTGGCCGGTAAAGCGCAGCACCAGCTCACCCTTCTGGTTGACCCCTTCATTGGTGCTGCGAATGATGCCCCATTGCGGCCGGGTTTTCATCAGTATTTTTTCCGCCGTGGTGGCCGAGAACGTAAGGACGTCGCCCGGGCGCACCGGGGTTGGCCAGCGCATGTTGATAAACCCCGGCGAAGGTCCGTTCTGGGGCTTTGGTCCGGGTGTTACGACATCAGGCTTTTCATATTTGCCGACCTGTTCATTTCGCTGTTTCATCATCGCCCGCATCCAGCAGGCAACCGTGAACCAGCCGCTGGCGATGATGCCGCCAAAATGCGACTGCGCGGCGGCCACCTGATCAACATGAAAGGGCTGCGGATCATATTTGCGTGCGAAGGCAATCATCTCGGCTTCGTCCATCGCCCATGCGCCAAGTTCAATACGATTGCCCAGTTCAATATCTTCCAGCCACTGCGCCATGCTCTCAAGCCTCCGCGCCCGGAGTGCGCCGCGCGAACATCATGCTGCCTTCGATGATCATCTTCACTTCGCCGTGCTGATTGGTCATGGTGTGCCGAAACCGGGTCAGCCCCATTTCCGGACGCGATTTGGACGCGCGACGCTCCAGGCATTCGCGGTTCAGGGACAAAATGTCCCCCGGCCGCACCGGAGCGCGCCACTTGCTGTCATCCAGACCCGGCGCCCCCATACCCGCCGACTGCAGCAGATAATGATCGCACATCATGCGCATCGCCATCGCGCAGGTATGCCAGCCGCTGGAACACAGCCCGCCAATGAAAGTCTTTTTCGCCGCCTCTTCGTCAAGATGCATCGGTTGAGGATCATATTCGCTGGCGAATTCTATGATTTCTTCCCTGGTGACCTGATAGGCGCCGAACTGAGCCACTTCTCCGGGTGTAAAATCTTCCCAGTAATATTTTATTTCAGCCATGCAATCTCCCGTTCAGTTCGCAAACCGGAAATGCAGCACATCGCCGTCGCGCACCACATATTCCTTGCCTTCCAGGCGCATCTTGCCCGCGTCTTTGGCGCCCACTTCGCCATTACAGGCGATATAATCATCATAGCCAATGGTCTCGGAACGGATAAAGCCTTTTTCGAAATCCGTATGGATGACCCCTGCCGCCTGGGGGGCCTTGGCCCCACGCGGCACTGTCCAGGCGCGGGTTTCCTTTGGGCCGACGGTGAAGAACGTCACCAGATCCAGCAGCCCATAACCAGCAAAAATCACCCGCGCCAGACCGGTTTCCTTCAGCCCGATGGTCTCCAGAAATTCTCCGCGCTCTTCCTTGGGCAGGGCTGCGACCTCGGCCTCAATCGCCGCCGACACGGTTATCGCGGCGGCATTTTCGGCCTCTGCCTTCGTTGCAACCGCGTTCGAATAAGCGTTGCCAGTGGCGGCGTCCGCTTCGGCGACATTGCAGACATACAGAACCGGCTTCGCAGTGATCAGGCCCAACTCCTTAAACGTCTCCTGCAGATCATCCGGGATCGACGCGGTACGCGCGGGCCGGCCTTCGCGCAGGGCTTCAAGTGCAGGCTCCATCACACTGAGCAGCGTTATGGCTTCCTTATCCTTTCCGGCGGCTTTTTTGCGCGCGCTGTCCACACGGCGTTCCAGACTTTCCATGTCCGACAGCATCAGTTCGGTTTCAACTGTTTCCGCATCGGCGATGGGGTCGATTTTGTCATCGACATGGGTGACATTGGGGTCATCAAAACAACGCAGTACATGGATGATCGCATCCACCTGGCGGATGTGCGCCAGAAACTGATTGCCCAGCCCTTC
>JAUSQH010000305.1 GCA_030652895.1 Alphaproteobacteria bacterium | reverse complement strand
TATATTCCCCTGCCGCCAGACGCGGTCTTGATAGCTGCAATCCTTGAAGCGGTTTCGGACGAAACACACAAAGTCATTTATTCCGACCCGGCCATGGCGGCTGTGTTGCGTATGGCGGATCAAATCGCGCCCAGCGAAGCGAGTATTCTGATAACGGGCGAATCCGGGACCGGTAAAGAAGTCATGGCGCGTTATGTCCACCGGAAGTCCAAGCGTGCTGAAATGCCATTCATATCGGTCAACTGCGCGGCAATTCCGGAAAATCTGCTGGAGTCAGAATTATTTGGTCATGAAAAGGGCGCCTTTACGGGCGCGATCGCCCGTCGCATCGGAAAATTTGAAGAATCTGATGGCGGCACCATACTGCTTGATGAAATTAGCGAAATGGATGTGCGGCTGCAGGCGAAATTACTGCGTGCGTTGCAGGAGCGTGAAATTGATCGCGTGGGAGGCGGCAAACCGATAAAGGTGAATATCCGGGTTATCGCTACATCCAATGTTAATTTGACGTCAGCCGTGCATAACGGCACGTTCCGGGAAGACCTGCTGTATCGCTTGAATGTCGTAAATCTGTCTGTCCCGCCGCTGCGCGCACGGCCCGGAGATATCATCGCGCTCGCAAAATATTTTGTGGAAAAATATGCCAAGGCCAATGGCTTGCCACACAAAATTATTTCCGAGGCCAGCCGACGCCTGCTGCTGGCACACCCGTGGAAGGGAAATGTCCGCGAGCTGGAGAATACCATTCATCGCGCATTATTATTGTCACAGGCGAAAGAAATAGAGCCCGAGGCTATCGTTCTGCCGGATGGATCTGCGCAGCAAATGCCCGTACATACCGGCGGCGCGACAGGCCCGGCGGCGCGGGCGGCATCAGCAGCGGAAGATACGGTGCGCGGTATGGTTGGCCGTACAGTAGCCGATGTAGAACAGGACCTAATTCTGAATACGCTCAATCACTGCCTGGGCAATCGCACACATGCGGCAAACATACTTGGCATTTCCATTAGAACATTGCGCAATAAGCTGAATGCTTATCGCGACACAGGCGTTTCCGTCCCTGCTCCTGCCGGCGACGTAATGGATCGCGCCTCTGCATGAAGCTGGACAGCAGGTTAAAATCAGCAATCAGGGCAGAATTTTAAGATGAGCGACGGTTCCTCGACGCCAATTCCCGGCTTTTCTATAGGCGGGCTGATTTCCAGCATTCGCGTTGCGACCCTGCGTGCCGATATTGGCATTGCGCTGGGCATTATTGCCATCCTGGTGGTTTTGATACTACCGCTACCCGCCTGGCTGCTTGATTTTGCACTGGCATTTTCGATTACTTTCGCCGTGCTTATCCTGATGACCTCTTTGTTCATTGAAAAACCTCTGGAATTCAGCGCCTTTCCAATAATTCTGCTGGTTGCGACCATGCTCCGCCTTTCGCTTAATCTCGCATCCACGAGACTTATTCTAGGCGAAGGACATACCGGCAGCGAGGCGGCGGGCCAGGTGATCAATGCCTTTGGCAGCCTGGTGATGGAAGGCAATTTTGTCATTGGCATTATCGTATTCGCCATCTTGATGATCGTAAACTTTGTCGTGATCACAAAAGGCTCCGGCCGGATTGCAGAAGTAGCGGCCCGTTTTAGTCTGGATGCGATGCCGGGCAAACAGATGGCGATTGACGCCGATCTCAGCGCAGGTTTGATAGACGAAGCTTCCGCAAAATTCCGGCGCAAAGAGTTGGAGGATGAATCGTCCTTCTTTGGCGCGATGGACGGTGCGGCAAAGTTTGTCCGCGGTGACGCCATTGCGGGACTGATGATTACGTTTATCAATGTTATCGGCGGCATCATAATCGGCATCGCGCAGAAAGGCCTTAGCTTTGCGGAGGCAGGCAGTGCCTATACGACACTGACGGTCGGCGATGGCCTGGTGACACAAATCCCAGCATTGATTGTATCGACAGCGGCAGGCCTGCTGGTCTCCAAGGCCGGCGTAACCGGATCCGCCGACAAGGTGTTGGTCGCCCAGCTTTCAGGGTATCCGCAGGCGCTCGGTCTCTCCTCATTTTTGCTCGGGCTAATGGGATTGATTCCCGGCATGCCAATGCTGCCATTCCTTGTTTTGTCAGGCGGGTCTGGATGGCTGGCATGGTATGTCTCTAAAAACAAACGCATCCAACTGGAAACCATAACCGAGGAGCAGGTCAGGGCGGCGCAAGTGCCGGTTACGGACGAGCCCATTCAGACTGCCCTGGCGATTGACGATTTACGGCTTGAGCTGGGATATGGTCTTTTGCCTCTTATCAATGAACAAAGCAATCATCCGCTAACGGATCAGATCAGAGCCTTGCGCAGACAGATTGCCTCTGAAATGGGATTTGTGATGCCCTCGGTACGGATTCTGGATAATATCCAGCTTCCCGCAAATGGCTATGTTATCCGGGTAAAGGAAGTGGAAGCGGGTAGTGGAGAGCTAAAAATCGGCCACTTGCTAGTAATGGATCCAAGAGGCGCGCCAATTGATCTGCCCGGCGTTGAAACAACAGAACCTACATTTGGCATGCCTGCAATGTGGATTGACGAATCCCTGCGCGAGGAGGCGTCGTTCCGGGGTTACACTGTCGTTGATCCGCCGACGGTTATTACCACCCATCTGACCGAAACCGTGCAGCAGAATATGCGCGAATTACTGTCTTATGGTGAAACTCGGAAATTGCTGGACGATGTTCCAACGGCACATCAGAAATTATTGGATGATATAGCGCCGTCACAAATAACTCTGTCCGGTATTCAGCGTGTGTTGCAACTGCTGCTTGCTGAACGGGTTTCAATCCGGGATCTGCCAACCATTCTTGAAGGCATTTCCGAGGCGGTCGGCTTTAGCCAGAATATCGGCGCTATAACGGAACATGTGCGAGCCAGGCTGGCGCGCCAGATATGCCACCATAACATAGGCCCCAACGGATACGTGCTGCTGATCAGCATGTCTCCCGAATGGGAACAGATATTTGCCGAATCAATTATTGGCCAGGGTGACGACCGGCAGTTGGCCATGCAGCCTAGCCGCTTACAGGAGTTTATTGGCGCGGTGCGTCTGAAGTTCGACGGGGCCGCAGAGTCCGGACAGGTCCCAGCCCTTCTCTGCAGTCCGTTTATTCGTCCATTTGTGCGTTCGATCGTCGAGCGCTTCCGCCCTCAGACTACCGTATTGTCGCAAAATGAAATTCATCCGCAGGCCAAAATCCGCACCATCGGACAAATTTAGGGAGATCAAGCAAGGTGCGTTTTCGAACCATCACCGCCCCGACCATGGAAGCAGCAATGGCCGAATTGCGCGCAACGCTTGGCCCTGGCGCAATCATCCTAAGTAGTGAATGTGCACGCGACGGCAAGGTTTCTCTACGCGCCGCGGTTGAACGCGCCCCAACGCAAGACGGGATGGAAAGCGCACCACAACAAGAAACGCAAACTCGATTTGCGAATGACGACTATGAAGACGCTGTTAGCGCCATAGAAAATGCCCTCGATTTTCACAGGGCTCCTCAGGCAATTAACACCATGCTACTGCAAACCGTAGCTACAATGACCGCAGACGACCCGGTCCAGGCTCTCGCTGCCGCCTTCGATACGCGCTACGGTTTTGCGTCAATCCCGCACGCGCCAGAACGGCCAATTTTGTTAATCGGTCCTGCGGGGGCAGGTAAAACCATTACCGCGGCAAAACTGGCGGCGCGATCGGTTCTCGCGGGATATGAGACAATATTGATCACCACCGATCTGGTCCGTACGGGCGGCGCTGAACAACTTGCAGCCTATGCGGAAACCATGAATGTACCACTGTACCGCGCAGCGTCCGGCCCGGAATTGACCGCATTAATGGAGTCACACCGTAACAAGACAACGTGTATCATCGATACAACCGGAACGTCGCCGTATAACTTGAATGAGCTAAAACTGCTTAGAAAATTTGTTATGGCGGTGGACTGCGATCCGGTTCTGGTGCTGCCCGCTGGTGGCGATGCCGTTGAAGCATGTGAAATCGTCAACATTTTTTCCGGGCTTGGGGCGCGCGGCATGATTGTCACGAAACTGGATGCAACAAGGCGACTGGGCAGTATTTTAGGCGCCCTGGAGGCTGCGGCAATGACCCTGCATCACGTCAGCATTACGCCTTTTGTCGCGAATGGCCTAGCGCCAATCACACCGGCCGGGCTCGCGCGTCTGTTGCTCGAAGACCCAGTGGAACATGAATCATTTTCGCAGTTGGAGCAAGCCGCACAATGAGTGAGGAACCTGTATTGACCTCTCCCGCAAGAATATTATCCGTTAACGGAGATATAAACCCCAGCCGGCGTGCGCTGGCGAGGCAAGGTAACCTGATTGCGGTCGCCTCGGGCAAGGGCGGAGTTGGGAAAACCTGGTTTTCAATTACTTTGTCGCAGGCCCTGGCTCGATATGGAAACCGCGTATTGCTGATGGATGGTGATTTGGGGCTCGCCAATGTGGATGTGCAGCTTGCGATGTCTCCCGAGCATGATCTGGCGAGCGTCGTGGCAGGTAAAATTGCTCTCACAGACGCTATATCTGCATTTTCTGGTGGCGCCGCACGATCCGCCGGGGATAAAGCGCCGATGCAGCGTGCCGGGATGGGATTTGATGTTCTTGCTGGCCGGTCTGGCTCTGGCGCACTTGACACTTTAAGCCGTAAACAGATCGAAGCTCTGTGCGGTGACTTGATCCGAATTGCGGTCCAGTACGATCATGTGATCGTGGACCTGGCTGCCGGGATGAACGGCCACATGATGCCTTTATTTGCCCGCATAGGCAAAGCGTTGATCGTGGTGACCGATGACCCGACGTCCATCACCGACGCGTATGCCATGATCAAATTCCTTGCCACTGTTCATCCGGAACTGGATATCCGGATCGTTGTGAATATGGCGGAAAGCAAAATGCAGGCAGAAAAAACTTTTGGCGCTGTACACCGCGCCTGCGAACATTTCTTGCACTTTACGCCAACAATGGCGGGCTACGTTGCGCGAGACAAGCACGTTACCCATGCAATACGCGCGCAGGCGCCCCTGCTGGCGCGTTATCCGCAAAGCGAGGCTGCGATGATGGTTCAGCAGATTGCAGAGTCGATACAAACGAGCGGACCGCGTGGTTTAATATGAAGCGGGCACACACCATACCAGCCGGTATAGAAGCTTACCCGCTCGCGAAAGTACCAACACGGCAAAATCCGCGGACAAACCGGGATTATATTATTTCACTTAAGAAGACGCAGTCCTTTGCTCTTTTGGAGAGTTACCCAAGTGGCGATGCCACAATCGAAATTCGCTTTGTTCCGGATCGTCTGATTTGTGATGAAAAACTGATGGAAGTTTATTTTGCGTCTCTTGCTGCGCAGGCCTGTTCAGGGCTTGAAGAACTGGCCAACGCAGTCGCCGACGATTTTAGCAACGAGCTTATCCCGCGCTGGATTAGCGTGGATATTTCGTTGTCGGTAAATGGTCTTTTCCTTGGTGCACATGTAGAAGACAAGCAGCCGCTATGGAACAACCCCGCCTTACTGCAACGCTAGAACAATATCATTTCCGAGCGGCCTTTCGCTCATGGCTTTCGATAGCCTGATCGTCACTTGCAATCTGTTCCATACGGTCCCGCGCCTTGGTCTTCCGCGCCTCCTGATTTGCGGCGACAATCTCTTGCCGCTTCAATGATTTGAACGCTTCGCCAACAGCCTCCAACGCTTCAACAATCTGCTCCTCCAGAGATTGGATGGAGCGTTGAATATTATCGCGTTGCATGATGGCAGCCTGGGCAAATGCTCCATAGGAAAAACCGACATCTTCACCGCTTCCCGCTGCGCTGTTAACAAACGCCTGTTCACGAACGACAGAAACTTCCATCGCCTGCTTATTACGCTCCAATTCATCGCGCAGGGCATAAAGCTCCGCTAGGCGCTTGCGCTTTTCATCAACTTGCCACTTGTGCAGTCTGACGAGAGTATTGCGAGCTTTCATCTACATCCCCTATTCACTAAGAATCTCTGCCAAATATAAAAACTCGTCATTAAATGCCGTTGACTCGTCCGGCCTCTGCTCCAAAAATTTATCGAGCAATGGAAAGCGTCTCACCGCTTCATCCACCTCGGCGTCCGCACCCGCGCGGTAGGCGCCCAGGCGGACCATCTCCGCCATGTCCTCATACACCGCCAGCAGTTTTCGTGCGCGGCTGATCAGGGCGGTCTGTTCGGGCAGGTTACATTTAGGCATGGTGCGCGATACAGACCGCAGGACATTTATAGCTGGATAGCGTCCACGTTCAGCAATGCTGCGTTCCAATACGATATGCCCGTCAAGTATCGCGCGCACCGCATCCGCGACTGGCTCATTGTGGTCATCCCCCTCAACCAGCACGGTAAACAGTCCCGTGATACTTCCCTTGGAAACTCCTGGTCCCGCCCGCTCAAGAAGTTTTGGCAGCTCTGAAAACACTGTCGGTGTATAGCCTTTGCTGGTAGGCGGTTCGCCGCCGGAAAGACCGATCTCGCGCTGAGCCATGGCAAATCGGGTAATGGAATCCATCAGACACAAAACGTCCAATGCCTGATCGCGGAAATATTCCGCGACTGCCAACGTCATATACGCGGCCTGACGCCGCATCAGGGCCGGTTCATCGGAGGTCGCAACAATGATCACGCTGCGTTTAAGCCCCTCCTCTCCAAGGTTTTCTTCTATAAACTCCCGTACCTCACGGCCTCGTTCACCAATCAAACCGATCACCGAAACGTCAGAATCGGTGTTTTTGGCGAGCATTGATAGCAGCACCGATTTCCCAACACCCGAACCAGCGAAAATGCCCATGCGCTGACCGCGGCAGCATGTTACGAAGCTGTTTATTGCCCGTACGCCAAGATTAATTTTGCTTCCAACGATCTGACGGGAATGCGCTGGGGGCGGACTGGCGCGTAACGCATAACTATTAGGACCCGCGCCAAGCGGTCCCTTGCCATCAATGGGTTCGCCCATAGCATTTATCACTCTGCCAAGCCAACTTGAGGCCGGGCGAATGGACGGATCATGCGCGGTAATAACTACTTTGCAGCCCAGACCAATGCCTTCAAGCGGCCCAAACGCCATGCATAGGGCCCGCTCCTGACGAAAGCCGACAACTTCGCAGATTATTTCCTGGCTATCGCGGGCATAAATCGTACCGCGCGAACCAACACTTACCGAATGGATTCCGCTGACCTCGATCAGTAAGCCCTGCACGCTCGCGACCCTGCCGTAAAAGCAGTAGGTCTGTATTTGTTCGATTTTTCTCAATAATGTCTGCAAACTGATACCATCAAAATCCATTGTAACCGATGGCGAGGAATGTACTCAAAACGGCTTAAGACCCCGTAAAGAGCCAATTGTATTAATTACATCAAATGCTTGTTGGCTTTTTTGGTTAAAAATGCCATGCAGAAAAAAAGTTCTAGATTGCAATAATAATTGATGCTGTTAACCTTTTTTAACCAATTTGGTTTATGTTGTTATTAACCAAACGAAAGCACGGGAAGAGATAGCCATGCGAGTTCTACTAATTGAAGACGACAGCGCTACTGCCCAAGGCATCGAACTGATGCTCAATCAGGCCGGGTTTAATTTGTACACCACCGATTTAGGTGAAGAAGGCCTGGATCTTGGCAGGCTGTATGATTATGACATCATCATTCTGGATCTAAATCTTCCTGACATGAGCGGGTTTGATGTTTTGAAAAAACTGCGCCAGGCCAAGGTCGCCACGCCTATTTTAATTCTGTCCGGTCTATCGGATATGGAGAGCAAGGTACAGGGGCTGGGAATTGGCGCTGATGACTTTATGACCAAGCCGTTCCATAAGGATGAGATGGTTGCCCGCATTAACGCAATTGTACGCCGGTCACAGGGGCACGCACAGTCAGTTATTAGAACCGGCAAGCTGACAGTCAATCTGGATGCGAAGACTGTCGAGGTTGAAGGGCACCGGGTGCATCTGACCGGGAAGGAATATGCGATGCTTGAGCTGCTTTCGCTTCGCAAGGGTACGACCTTGACAAAGGAAATGTTCCTTAATCATCTCTATGGCGGCATGGACGAACCTGAGCTTAAAATTATTGATGTCTTCATCTGCAAGCTGCG
>JAUSQH010000303.1 GCA_030652895.1 Alphaproteobacteria bacterium | reverse complement strand
TATCCAGGAAAAATAAGAGCACAGGGAGAGCGGCATGAAAACGCTACAACTGGAATCTTTCGCCGAGGGCTTTGTATTTCTGGAAGGGCCGCGCTGGCGCGACGGCAAGCTGTGGGTTTCGGACATGTTCGGCAAGGCGGTGTATACGGTGGCGCCGGACGGGACCAGGAGCAAGGTCGTTGATGTGCCGAACCGGCCATCGGGCATCGGCTTTTTACCGGACAAAACGCCGGTGGTGGTGTCGATGACAGATCGTTGTCTGTACAGGGTTGTGGACGGCAAACTGGTGTTGCATTCAGATATCTCAAAACTGGTGAACAGCGACATCAACGATATGGTGATGGACGCCAGGGGCAACGCCTATGTCGGCAATCTGGGCTATGATCTGTTCAGCGGCGCGGAGATGAAACTGACCAATCTCGTTCTGGTCACACCGGATGGCAAGGCGCGCGAAGTGGCGAATGGCCTGGCGGTGCCCAACGGGCCAGTGATCACGCCGGATGGCAAAAAACTCATCGTTGCGGAATCCATGGGCCGCAAGCTGACCGCGTTCGATATTCAGGCGGACGGTTCACTCATCAATCAACGCGTGTTTGCCGATCTTGGCGGGGCCGAGCCGGACGGCATTTGCCTGGACGCTGAAGGTGCAGTGTGGCTGGCGGCAATTAACCGCCGCGGCTTTCTGCGCGTCAAAGAAGGCGGCGAGGTCACCCACAAGATCGAAACCGGCAAGCGCATGGCGATCGCCTGCACATTAGGCGGCGCGGACGGTCGCACATTCTACGGCCTGACTTTTGAGGGGGCGTTCAAGGACATTCCCAAAGGAGGCCTTAACTCGCGCATCGAAACCGTCCGGGTTGATGTCGGCGCTTCTGGTTCGCCGTAAGGAAGAAAGGCGATTCTTGCGCTGACGCTGCCTGCATTATCCCGGTGCTTTCGGGACAATGCGTTGCTGGCGCCTGTTTTATCGATGTTGTGATCGCGCGGCAAACGCCGCATACTTTTGGGCAAACGGGCGTCTCACAGACGGATCCGGACAAAACAATTTAGGGGGGAACACAGGCCATGACTTATCCACTGCAAATCGCCGAACGCGACGAATTGCTCGCCAAAGCAGAATCGATCCGCGAGATCATTGAGGGCGACGCCGAGAAAAGTGAATCCGACCGCACACTGGCGATGACCTCGGTCAATGCGCTGTATGATAGCGGCATAT
>JAUSQH010000297.1 GCA_030652895.1 Alphaproteobacteria bacterium | reverse complement strand
AGCAGCTTGTCGAACAGATACCATCGGCATGAACCCGTCGCGACGGCCGGTTTGGCCGGTTTGGCCAGTTTGATCAGGCGAATTATTGCAAACCCTGAGTTTGCGAAGTCGCCCAAACTTAAACCTCGTGCCTGGCATGCCAGCCTATATCCGCGCCACCGCCTACAGCATCGCCTTGTCCGGCCACAGCCACTTTCCGTAAACCGTCGTCGGCCGTTCGTTAAGCCAGCGCGACACCTTCAGCGCGTCCACGTCCATCACATTCGGCACGCTGTTTACCCACGCCTCCATATCCTGCCTCGCCACCCGCAAAGAGCCCTGCACCGAACGGTCGGTGGCCGTATCGAACCGCATCGGCCCCAGGGCCAATTCCACCTTCTTGATCTGCACATCGGGGCAGCCGCATAGCGCCAGCGTTGCCAGATAAAGCGGCCGGAACCAGCGCTCGCCCAGCGCCGCGAAATCCTCCTTGCGCAGCCCGGGCACAAACAGCGCATAGCGCGTTGCATCGTGGCAGAACATCACACACTGACGACGATCCATGCTGAACAGATGGCCGTGCCAGCCACCGAGCGGACTGGTTTCCTCAAGCGGCACCGATGAAACGCCGGGCAGTTTGGAAGCAAGTTTATGGGAGCAGTGGAGGATCATCCGGGTGCGTGCGAGGGGTTTGTCAAAAACAATTCGAGGCTGACCCTTTTAGTCGGTGCTGAGCATAGTCATGGCTTTGGCGGTTTGGGTTTTTTCGGCCGAGGCAGTTTTTGAATCTGCTTCGCCGCCTTTTCAAAATCCGCGTCCACCGCACGCGGCGCGGCATCCAGCAAGGCACGATAGTGCCCATATTCCAGCTCGGCCTTCGCCCTGGCGTTTTCGGCGGAAACCTTTCCTGCGTGATCCAGCAGGTCGCGCCCGGAAATTTTCAGAAACTCGTCCAGCTTCGTGATCCAGTCCCGCATCGTCATCGGCTTGCGTTCCAGCGCCTGCAGCTCTGCGAATTCGATATAGAGGTTCACGATGCGATTC
>JAUSQH010000295.1 GCA_030652895.1 Alphaproteobacteria bacterium | reverse complement strand
GCCGGGCACACCCTTGCTATTGCGCTTGCTGACTTTCAGATAGTCGTCAGCAAACCCTACCAGTCCAAACCCGATCGTGACCGCCAGCACCGCCCAAACATAATGATTGGACAAATCAGCCCACAGCAGAGTGCCTGACATTATGCCAAACAATATCAGAAACCCGCCCATCGTGGGCGTGCCTGCTTTGGTAATGATATGGCTTTGCGGGCCATCCTCACGGATTGGCTGCCCGCCGGGCTGATTCCGCTTCAACAGGCGGATAATTGCCGGGCCAAACAGGAAGCTCAAAAACAGCGCCGTCATCAACGCCCCGCCGGTGCGGAAAGTCAGATAGCGAAACAGGTTGAAAACACCAATGTCGTCCGCTAACGGAAAAAATAAATTATACAGCATCCCTGCTTAGCCCCCTTTTGACGGCGCGTGCGCCGCCTCTTGCTTCTGCTGGTCCGTTCCCGCAAGCGCCAGCAATGCCTTCACAATTTTACCCATACCGCTGCTATAGGATCCTTTCACAACCACGACATCACCTGGCCGCAACGCTTCGCGGAGCGGGGCGATCAAGGCATCGGCATCTGCAGCGTGCGCCGCGCGTAACTTGAGCGGTAAAGCGTCGTGCAGAACCTGCATTTGCGTGCCAGCGGTAAAAGTCTGTTGAATGCGGCCATCTTCGATCACCTGCGCTAATTCGCTGTGATAGCGCGCGGAATCCTGACCTAGTTCGGCCATGTCGCCAAGCACGGCGATCCTGCGTCCGCGGCCTTCTGTCATCTGTCCGGATAGATTGAGCAGCGCCGCCTGCATTGAACCCGGATTGGCGTTATAGCTTTCGTCAATCAGGGTAAACACTCCATCGGCGACCGGCAGATAATGGCGGCGCCCCCGGCCGGCAAGCGGGTGCATTCCCGCCAACGCAATTGCCGCCAACGCAAGATCACCACCCAGAACCTGCACAGCCGTCAGCGTTGCAAGACTGTTCATCACCCAATGCGCGCCAGAAAAACCGATCTTGTAGGTCAATGGTTGACCACAAATTTCCGCATAAACACATGAACAATCGGCATGATGAACCGCCTTGATAAGCCGCGCGGCCGAATCCGCCGCCGATCCAAAACCAAGCACCCGGGCCGCACCCGCGTCTTTTGCGCGGCGCGACAACAGATCGAAGAAAGCGCTGTCCTGATTAATAATCGCAAGCCCCCCGGGTTCCAGACCAAGGAAAATTTCCGATTTGGCCTCGGCAATTTCCGTCAGGGAATTGAAATGACCAACATGCGCAGGCGCGATAGTTGTGACAATGGCTGCGTGGGGCCTGGCGAGTTTCGTCAGCGGCGTAATTTCCCCGGCGTGGTTCATACCTATCTCGAAAACGCCAAATTCCGTTGCGCGCGGCATACGGGCGAGACTAAGTGGAACCCCCCACATATTATTATAGGACGCCTCCGAGGCATGGGTCCGCGCCTGCCGCTCCAGCGCGACGCGCAACATTTCCTTGCTGCCGGTTTTGCCGGCGCTTCCTGTTATCGCGACAACCTTCGCCGCTGTGCGGGCGCGCGCCGCCGCGCCCAATGACTCGAGCCCGGTTTGCGTATCGGCTACCAATAACAGTGGCGCATCGGCGGCGACCCCTTCCGGCACATGATCCACCATCGCTGCCGCCGCCCCTCTGGCCAATGCGTCCGCGACGAAGTCATGTCCATTATTCGCCGGGCCGCGCAGTGCGATAAAGAGATCACCCCCGGCAATGCTGCGGCTATCAATGGAAACACCCGTCGCCTGCCACTCACCAACGCAACGCCCGGAAACCGCCGCAGCCGCAGGTGCTGCAGTCCAAAGCGATTCCGTTACGCCATCAGCGTTGGCCATGGCCATTTCCTTCTTGCGCCAATTCATCTATTGCGCGGACGATTTCCAGCCGGTCATCGAACGGGGTGATGCTTCCTGCAATCTCTTGTCCCGACTCGTGCCCCTTTCCGGCTACAACCAACATATCGTCAGACAAAAGATTCGCCACTGCAAAGCGAATGGCGGCCCCACGTTCTGCAACTTCGCTCGCACCCAGGCATGCAGTCAGGATCGCAGCGCGTATAACCGCAGGATCCTCCGATCGTGGGTTATCGTCGGTGACAATCACCTGATCCGCGAGTTCCCGCGCTACCGTGCCCATCAGCGGGCGCTTTCCGCGATCCCTGTCGCCGCC
>JAUSQH010000288.1 GCA_030652895.1 Alphaproteobacteria bacterium | reverse complement strand
TGCGCCCAGACCATGCGCCGGATCATTGAGCCCACCGTCGCCGCCATGGCACGCGCGGGGACGCCGTTCAAAGGTGTGCTGTTCGCCGGACTGATGATTACGGACAAGGGGCCCTATTTGATCGAATATAATGCCCGCTTTGGCGACCCGGAATGTCAGGTGCTGATGGCGCGGCTGCAAAGTGATCTGCTGCCCGCGCTGTTGGCGTCCGCTGACGGTGCGCTTGCGGGCGTCAGACTGGACTGGTCAATGCTGGCCGCCGTAACAGTGGTGATGGCGGCCAAAGGCTATCCCGGCGCCTATAATAAGGCCGAGCCGATCGGGGGCCTTGAGGCGGCAGGCCAGATACCGGGGGTGCAGATATTTCATGCGGGAACCACGGCAAGCGGGGGGAAAATCCTTAGCAATGGTGGGCGCGTGCTGAATATCACCGCCACCGGAGATACAATCACGCAGGCGGTCAATCGCGCCTACAGCGCGGTAGATAAAGTCGAGTGGCCGGGCGGTTTCTGCCGCCGCGATATTGCATGGCGGGCACTGGAAAGAGAGCGCCAAAGCAGTTAATATGCGCTAACATAAGAAAAACATACGCAGCCGGGGACAGGGACCATGGAAGAAGAACCTAACAGACAGGAGCAATTTTCCGGCACCAAGGAAGTTGACCCGAAGCACCGCATCGATGAGAAGGCGCTGCTGGCCTATATGCAAAAGCATGTTGAAGGCTTTACCGGCCCGCTGCATCTTGAGGAATTCAAGGGCGGCCAGTCCAACCCGACTTACAAGCTGAATACGCCGCGCGCCGCCTATGTGCTGCGCCGCAAACCGCCCGGCCTGTTGCTGAAATCCGCCCACGCGGTCGATCGCGAATATAAGGTGATTTCCGCCCTAAACAAAACCAGCATTCCTGTGCCGCGCACTTTTAGTATGTGTGAGGATGAAAGCGTTCTTGGCACCATGTTCTACATTATGGAATGTGTCGAAGGGCGGGTGTTCTGGGAGCCGCTGGTCCCCGGCATCAGCAAAGAAGACCGCAGCAAAATCTTTGACAGCCAGGTCAGCTTCATGGCCAACCTGCATAAGGTCGATTACGCCGCCATCGGGCTGGGTGATTTCGGCAGCCCCGGAAATTATTTCGCCCGGCAAATTTCACGCTGGACGAAACAGTATCAGGCGTCCGAAACCGAAGAGATCAAGGAAATGAACCGGCTGATCGACTGGCTGCCGAACAATATTCCGCCCGACGATTCGGTCAGCCTGGTGCACGGCGATTTCCGGCTGGACAACGCCATTGTACATCCAACAGAACCACGCATCATTGCGGCGCTGGATTGGGAACTGTCCACCATCGGCCACCCGCTGGGGGATTTCACCTATCATCTGATGCAATGGCGCAGCCCGGATTCAGATCTGGGCACCACCCCCGAAGCGGACCTGCGCGCCATGGGCATCCCGCTCGAGAAGGAATACGCCGCGCGCTATTGCGAATTAACCGGACGCAAGAGCATCGAGAATCTCGACTTCTACTTCGCCTATAATTTTTTCCGGCTGGCGGGAATTCTGCAAGGCATTCTGGGCCGGGTACGCGACGGCACGGCGGCCAGCGAACATGCCGCAGAACGCGCCGCGCGCGTCCGCCCGCTTTCGGAAGCCGCGTGGAAATACGCACAGGCGGCAGGGGCGGTGGGGTGAGTGTGTAAGTTTAACGCTTCGCCCTGCGCATATCGGCCGCACGCGCGTCCATCCGTGCCGCCTCGTTCAGAATATCGGCGGCTTCCGCCTGTTTGAAGGCGGCGTCCTCGATCAGATCGGAAGATAACAAGTTGCAGTCACGTCCGGCTGCTTCGTCTTCGAGCCGCTCACAATCGGCGACAATGCCTTGCCCCTGCGCAATCTGCAAATTTGCCTGACGTAACAGCTTCTGCCCCTTGTCGCGTAGGCGCGCACCCTCGCAGGTCAGGAAATCCAGCTTGCTGAGTGCAGCTTTTTCACAGGTTGAAGCCGCAGTGGGCTGCGCCTTCACCGCAACCGCGCCGCACAGACTCGCCGCAACAGCCACGGCCACTATATTGATCCTTAACATTTTTCTGTCCTGTTGTTGCCATTTCATATTATAGACACCCGCTATAGTATCGCCGGTAAGGAGAGTAAGGTAATGGATAATTTGGCGTTTCTTGAAGATGTCCGCGCCCGGGGTGGCGTCATGATGAAGGTTACGCCGCATTCACGCGCCATCGGCATGCAACTTGTGGATGTCGCACCCAATACCGCCCTCATTATGGCGCCCTATGCGCCGGAATTGGTTGGGAATCCGGATACCGGCGTTATTCATGGCGGGGTTATCACATCGCTTCTGGATAATGCCTCGGGACTTTCCGTCAGCTGTCATATGGGTGAGCGCAAAAGCATGGCGACGCTTGATCTGCGTATTGACTATATGCATCCGGCAGCCCCGGGCGAGGCGGTCTATGCGCGCGCCGAATGTTACAAGGTCACCAACAATGTCGCATTCGTACGCGGCATAGCCTATCAGCTTAAAGATGGCGCGCACAATGTTGACGATCCTATAGCAACCTGTGTTGCGACGTTCATGATGACGGACGGGCCGATCCCCGATCTGGATTCCATGATGGCGCTGGCCGCCGCCAACGGCTTCCCTGTGAATAAGGAGGAGGCCTGAGATGGAAGCGCTACGCCTGTTACGCCAGAACAAGGACGAAAAGCATCTCAGGGCGCTGATCGACGCAATCCCCTATGCGAAATTTCTGGGCATCGGCGCCGAAGTGCGCGGCGATGAGCTGACCATGATTTTGCACTATCAGAAAAGTCTGATCGGCAATGTGATGCTGCCGGCCATTCATGGCGGCGTGATTGGCGGTTTTCTGGAAATGGCGATGATGATTCACCTTGCCTGGGTCAGCGATACGGAATATCTGCCGCGTCCCATCGACGTCAGTATTGATTATCTGCTGTCGGGCCGCCCACACGACACTTATGCGCGCGGCACGGTCACCAAACATGGCAAACGTGTCGCCAATGTGCGTATCGAAGCCTGGCAGGAAAGCCGCAGCAAATCAATTGCTGCGGCGCATGGTCATTTCCGGATGAAGGAAGGATAGGCGAAACTATAGAATCGCCAGCACTTTTTCCGGCGGGCGGCCAATGGCCGCCTTGCCATTGGCAACTACGATGGGGCGTTCGATCAGTACCGGCGATCTGACCATCGCGTGCACAAGCTCCCCATGCGTCAGTCTTTCCCGATCCAGCTCTTGATCTTTGTACAGCGACTCACTTTTTCGCATCAAATCCCGCGGGTTCATCCCGAGCATTTGTAAAATTTCTTCAAGCTCTTTAACCGATGGCGGGGTTTGCAGATATTCGATTATTTGCGGCTTGATCCCGCGCTCCTGCAACAGCGCCAAAGTCTGGCGCGATTTGGTGCACCGTGGATTATGATAGATTTTTACCGTCATTCCTGTTTCCTGTACTATGCATCAATCCCAACGGCCTGACTTACATTGTCAAAGCCGTCTTTCTCCAACAATCCCCCCAATTCAATTACTATATTAGCTGCCAAATCCGGCCCGGCAAAGGTCATTGCACTATACAGCTGAACCAGCGACGCGCCTGCGCGTATTTTGGCGTACGCGTCCGCGCCACTGCTGACGCCGCCAACACCGATAAGCGCAAGCTTGCCGCCTGTCAAACGATAGGCTTCTCGCAATATTCTCGTCGAAAGCGCAAATAGCGGCCGTCCCGAAAGCCCTCCCTGTTCCACCCGATGCGGACTTCGCAGCGCATCACGCCCGCCGATGGTCGTGTTGGAAATAATCAACCCGTCAATACCCACTTCCATCGCCACCGCAACAATATCTAACAGAGCCTGTTCATCCAGATCCGGCGCTATTTTTAGCAGCAGTGGCGCTTTATCCGTCATGCGGGTGCGCGCCGCCAGCAACCGGGTCAGCAGATTCTGCAACATGTCGCGTTCCTGCAACCCGCGCAGGCCCGGCGTATTGGGCGAAGACACATTGACGGTGAAATAATCCGCCAGCCCTGCCAGCGCCTCAAAACAGCTCAGATAATCAGCGATACGGTCCGCACTGTCTTTGTTCGCGCCGATATTGGCGCCAACAATACCCGGCCGCCCGCGCCGCGCCGCAAGCCGCATCTTGTAGGCCGCCAATCCCTGATTGTTGAAGCCGAGTCGATTGATCACCGCCGCATCTTCGCGCAGACGAAATATTCGCGGACGAGGATTACCCGCCTGCGGCACGGGCGTCACCGTACCGGTTTCCGCAAAGCCAAAGCCCAGGCACAGCATCGCATCGGCAACTTCCGCGTTCTTGTCGAAACCGGCCGCAAGCCCAACGGGATTAGGAAAATTTAATCCGAATACGGATGTTTGCAATACACGCGATTGCGGCACTGTAAAACGTGGCGCAAGCCCCAGTTTAAGGGCGCGGACCGTCAGGCCATGCGCCGTTTCCGGGTCAAGCAAGCGTAAGAGCGGGCCCGCAAGTGCGTATATGCCTGTCATTCAGATTCCCGTTTCGACCGCAAACATATGCACCCCGTCATCCCCTAGCGGCAGTTTGTATACCTCCGCTACCCTATTCAGGGGCAGTGGTCCATAAAGATGTGGAAATAAATCACCCCCACGGGAGGGCTCCCAGCGCAACGCTGCGCCCAGCTTATCCGGCGCCACCGCCAGCAATATCAGATCCATTTCGCCTGAAAAATGCCGCGCCGCCGTCTCGCGCACTTGCCTGGCGGTCGAAAAATGAATAAAGCCGTCGGCGATGTCGACGGGCGCTCCGTCCAGTTGTCCCGTAGCCTGAGCAGCCAGCCATTCCGTCTGGCGCAAAATTTTATAGATAAAGTCCGGCATGTTCCGCTTCCCATTTGCTCAAAATAAGCTATAATTCCTATTCCATGATAGATGTCACAGAAGCCCATGTTAAGCCATAACCAGATCTGGGAAGGTATTGACGCCCTGGCGGCGGCCCACGGGTTTTCACCGTCGGGGCTGGCCAAGCGCGCTGGCCTGGACCCCACCATCTTCAACCGCTCAAAACGGTCGCAGGGCGGAAAACTGCGCTGGCCCAGCACTGAAAGTCTGTCGCGTGTGCTGCAGGTTACCGGCGCGTCGATTGCCGATTTTGCGCAACTGATTGTCCCCGAAATGAATACAGCCTCACGTGATTCACGGCCCATTCCGGTAATTGGCTTTGCCCAGGCCGGAACGCAGGGCTTTTTTGATGATGGCGGCTTTCCCGTGGGGGGGGGCTGGGACACTGTAAACTTTCCCGGCGTTGGCGATGAGAATGCCTATGCACTGGAAATAAGCGGTGACAGCATGTTGCCGGTCTATCGCGACGGCGACATTGTTGTTGTCTCACCGCAGGCGGATATTCGGCGTGGCGACCGTGTGGTGGCCAAAACCCGCGAAGGCGAAGTCATGGCCAAGCAGTTGCTGCGCAGAACCGCTGGACGGGTAGAGCTGGCTTCGTTTAATCCGGAATTTCCGCTGCGCACCTTTTCGCCTGGCGATCTAAGTTGGATTGCCCGCATCATATGGGCGTCGCAATAGGCTACACTGGGCGACTATATCTAGTGGCAGCCATCATCACCGGTAATACAACCGCAATTCGGGAAAACCTCTGTACCAAGATGCATGAGATGCCGTTCTACTGCCGCCCGCAATAAATCCTGGCTGGTCCAGCCCAGTTTGGCCGCGGCAACCTGCACCCGATGGTAGAGCGCAGGATCGAGCCGGAACGTCAGGGCTTTCACACCCCCAGCATTACCGTTGCCGGATATACGCTGGGGACGTTTCGGCCTGACTAAATCGGCAGGCATATCGCAGTTCTGCCGCCTGGGCTGCGATGCGGGCTCAGACTTAACCGGTCTTTCCACCTCAAAGGCATCGAGATTGAAGTGCTGGGTTGGCAGCGCCTCGCCTTTGCGGGCGATAAGGCCGCTATGCAGTGACGTATATTTTTCCGTGCTCATGACAAATTTTCCTGTCCGGACGTATTCAGGCAGATAAACACCCTGTTTCCTGGCTGCAAAGCTGCTTCATTACGCCATAATTCTATACCGATATGCAGTGACGCCACTGGACGCCTGCATTCCATTCCCATTAGGCGCGACGGCCGAAACCGATCATGCGATTGAGAAACGGGGCGCTCAAACCGCGCTTCGGCGGCGCCATCTCCTTCAGAATTTGCTCTGGACGAAGTTCCCCGGAACCATTTTCCGGATTCAGGATGTCCTCCAGAGACACAGGATAATCCAGCTCGCCGCGCAAACGCTGTACGGCTTCCAGCAGCGCCTGTTGCGGGTTTTCCAATACTGATGGGGGCGCGCTGTCGGCATCGAATGTAACATCGGCCTTGCTGTCGCGACCCTCTGGGGCGCGCACTTCTGGCCCGTAAGATTCCGGTATATGTGTTTCTGGCGCAGATACATCTGCCGCCTCGATCACGTCGCGCAAGACCTCGGCGATGGCGGCCGGGATTTCTTCAACTGCCGGGGCCTTTACAGGCGCCACTTCTTCATTGACCGCCGAAAGAGCGACCAGGCTGCCGCCCTGTTTTAACACAGGCTGCGGCACAGTCTTGGGTGAAACACTCTGGTGCTCTTCAAAATCAAAACCCGCCGGATCGCTAATGTCCGCCAGGCCACCATCCAGCTTCGCCAAACGGCTACTCAGATAGCCCCATAATTCGCGTACTTCCTTCGATGACGCACCTTTCGCACTATATTCCATTACCGTGCGGCCATCGGTCATGCTGGCAGCGAAGTCAACGCGATGATTCAGCATGACGGGCGCAACCGTGCCATGCTGCGACAACGCGACCGCAGCCTCGGCTGTAATCTTGGCGCGCGCCGTGGCGGCGTTAATCACGAAAACCATGGCTTTGTTGTGCGCAGCCGCGATTTCAACGGTGGCGCCGACGGCGCGCAGATCATGCGGGCTGGGCCGGGTTGGCATCACCACCAGATCGGCAAAGCTGACAACATGTGAAATGGCTTTTGTGACTGCGGGTGGCGTATCGATAAACACCATCTTGAAACCCTGCATACGCAAGGCCTCGATATCTGACTGAAGACTGTCAAATCGCGCGCCGACAAAGGCAGGCGTTTCCGCCTCACGTGCGTTCCACCATTTCGCCAGACTGCCCTGGGGGTCGGTATCGATCAGCGCAACAGGGCCAGCCCCGGATAATTCAGCCTGCACAGCAAGATGTCCGGCCAGCGTGGTTTTGCCGGAACCGCCTTTTTGCGATGCGAGAACGATAACACGCATAATCTCTCCTTTCGGTAGCCCCGCTGCCCTGCCTTTTCTCGAAAGGAATGGGGCCGGTAGCTTTGCGCCCCGTCATTCCTGACGGGTTGCCGTTTCGTGAAGCGCACACCCTGGCAAAAACGCCAGGGTTCTGGCCCCGTCCTAAATCAGCCAATTCCAAATCCCGCCTCTGCGCCTAGTACGCATTTCGCGAATTATGTAATCCCTGCACCGATCATTTAATCGCAGACAGTTTAATTTCCAGTAAAATTAAGCCCTGCTGGTAATTGCTCACACACTGTTTTTTGTTAGCAAAGCATTGACCATGTTCTCTGAATCATGAATGAAACACTGTTCCGTATGCCCGTGTTATTCCCCTGCCCTCTTTATCGCCTGCCACATGGCAAATGGCGTCAACGGCATATCCACATGCGTAATGCCCAGATGCGCCACCGCATCCAGAACCGCATTGACCAGCGCAGGCGGCGCGCCGGTTGATCCTGCCTCTCCGCAGCCCTTGATGCCCATCTCATTGGTCGTGCAGGGGGAGTTTTTGAAAGCTATGGTAAATTGTGGCATGTCGTCGGCGCGCGGCATCCAGTAGTCGAGGAACGAGCCGTTGAGCATCTGCCCGGTTTCGGGGTCATAGACCGCATGTTCGCCCAGCGCCTGGCCAAGCCCCTGCACGATCCCGCCATGCACCTGGCCTTCCACGATCATGGGGTTGAGAACATTTCCGAAATCGTCCACTGCGGTATAATTCAGTATGCGGATGATACCGGTCTCCGGGTCTATGGCCACCTCGCAGATATGGCAGCCATTGGGAAACTGGAACGGCGTGTTGTGATATTCGCCGTTTGCACCCAGCCCATCCGCGCCGCTGGCGCGCGCCGCATCAAACAGGCTGATGGCGCGATCGGTGCCCGCAATGCGGAACTGCCCCGCGTCATATTCAATATCGACCACGGCTGCCTCCAGCTGTTCCGCGGCGGTCAGCTTGCCTTTGGCGATGGCGGCCCCGGCTGCGAGATTGGCCGCGCCGCTGCCCATCAGACCGGAGCCGGAGCCCCCCGACAGACCGCCCGCGGGCAGTTCATTGGTGTCGCCGCTGGTCACGCGGATGCATTCGAACGGCACGCCCAGCGCATCGGCAATGATTTGCGCATAGACCGTTTCGTGGCCCATGCCGTTCGATTGATTGCCCATGAACACGCGGATCGAATCGTCGGGCAGCACATCCACGCGCGCGGTTTCCATCGGCGGGCCGCCGGCCTTTTCCACATAATAGGCCATGCCAATTCCGGACAGCTCACCCTTGGCCACGCGTTCGCGCTTGCGGGCCGCAAAATCGTCCCATTTCGCGAGACGCCTGGCTTCTTTCATGACATTCAGAAAATCACCGCTGTCATAGATATAGCCCCCGGCGGTGGTATAGGGCATCTGATCCGGGCGGATGAAATTGCGCGCGCGCAATTCATCGGGTGCAATGCCCATTTCATGCGCAGCGGCATCCACCAGACGCTCGATAATATAGGCCGCCTCCGGTCTCCCCGCGCCGCGATAGGCGTCCGTTGGCGTCGTATTGGTGAAGGCGGGCGTCACATTCAGATACATCACCGGGATGGCGTAAACGCCGACCTGCAGGCCGCCCGCCCCCAGGCACGACACGCCAGGCCCCATCACCGAGGCATAGGCCCCTGCATTAGAGGTGGTGTGAACGCGCACCGCCAGCATGCGGCCGTCTTTGTCCAGCGCCAGCTCAGCGTCATTCACCTGATCGCGGCCCTGATTGTCGGACAAAAAGCTTTCGGCGCGGTCCGCCGTCCATTTTATGGTACGGCCAATATGTTTCGCAGCCCATAGTGTGGCGATCTGTTCGGGATACAAAAACGCCTTCATGCCGAAGCTGCCGCCGACATCATAGGTGCGCACCCGCATCTTTTCCGGCGGAATATGAAACACGGCCTCGGCGGTCAAACCGCGCCAGCGAAACACCCCCTGGGTTGGGGTATGCACCGTATACTGATCCGACGCTGGATCATATTGCGCGATCACCATGCGCGGCTCCATGGGGTTGGCCACCAGCCGGTTATTTACCAGCCGCAGCCGCGTCACATGATGCGCGCCGGCAAACGCCGCGTCGGTGGCCTTCTTGTCGCCCTGCTCCCAGTCCACTACCAGATTACCTGGCGCCTCGGGCCAGATTTGCGGCGCATCCGGCGCAAGCGCCGCAACCGCATCGGTAACGGCCGGCAGCTCCTCATACTCCACCATCACCAGATCCATGGCGTCCCGCGCCTGCTGCCATGTCGTGGCGATCACCATGGCGACCGGATCGCCTGCATGGCGCGCAATTTCGGCACACAGCGCGGTGCGGTGCGGCGTTACATTGCTGCGGGTTCCGTCGCGACCGGGCAACACGGCGATGCACGGCATGCCGCCAAGTCCGGCTTGCGCCAGATCCTTTCCGGTCAATACGGAAAGGACGCCGGGCGACGCCAGTGCCTCCTCCACGTCAATCGTGAGGATGCGCGCATGGGCATAGGGCGAGCGCACGAAACAGGCATAGGCCTGACCGGGCACATTTACATCGTCGCCATAACGGCCTTTTCCTGTGATGAAACGATCATCTTCCTTGCGCCGGTAAGGTTGACCAACTGCAAATACGCCCATGGTTCATATTTCCTTGCAAATTCCGTACATAAATTCATTTTAACAGGCTATTGGCGATTTTTGGACGGATATTGCGCCTAATTGGCTATTTGTGTATGTATGGCTGATATTTGGCGTTTCGAGGTCAGAATAAAATCTCCCTCGCCGCCTTACTCTCAAGGATCAGCTAGGCCTATGGAAACCGTCGTTATTGTCATTCACCTGCTTCTGGCCATCGCCCTGGTCGTCACCGTGCTGCTGCAGCAATCCGAAGGCGGCGCGCTGGGCATCGGTGGCAGCACGATGGGGGGCTTTATGACCGGAAGAGGCGCGGCCAATTTATTGACCCGGGTAACCTCTGTTCTGGCCGCGGGTTTTTTTGCCACCTCAATCATCCTTACCATACTGGCGCGCGGCACGGTAACGACGCCCTCGATTCTTGATTCGGTACCGGCGGTGGAAAAATCGGCGCCCAAACCCGAAACTCCGTCCGTCCCCTCATCCGAATAGCCGCCGGAAACTGGCGCTTTTCACATTTGTGAAATAGGTGGCTTTTGCTCGGGGGCAAAACCGTCTAATCTGCAATTCCATGGCGCGGTTTATCTTCATCACTGGCGGTGTGGTTTCCTCTCTCGGCAAAGGGTTGGCTTCGGCGGCGCTTGGCGCGTTGCTTCAGGCCCGTGGTTACAGTGTGCGGTTGCGCAAGCTGGATCCCTATCTGAATGTCGATCCTGGAACCATGAGCCCTTATCAGCACGGCGAAGTGTACGTCACAGATGACGGCGCGGAGACGGACCTGGACCTTGGGCACTATGAACGCTTCACCGGTGTGCCTTCCAGCAAGGGCGACAACATCACCACCGGGCGCATCTACCAGCAGATCATCCGCAAGGAACGCCGGGGCGACTATCTTGGCGCGACGGTCCAGGTCATTCCGCACGTTACCGACGAGATCAAGGCGTTTATTCTTGCCGGTGTCGATGATGTGGATTTTGTACTGTGCGAAATTGGCGGCACGATCGGCGATATTGAAAGCCTGCCCTTTGTCGAAGCGATCCGGCAACTGGGCAATGAGCTGGGCCGCGAGAACGCCGCATTCGTCCATCTTACCCTGGTGCCGTTTATCGCCAGCGCGGGAGAGCTGAAAACCAAACCCACCCAGCATTCGGTGAAGGAACTGCGCGGTGTCGGCATCCAGCCCGATGTGCTGCTGTGCCGTTGCGAACGTGAAATTCCTGTTGAGGAGCGCCGCAAGATCGCGCTGTTTTGCAATGTGCGGCCGGAAAGCGTCATTCAGGCCCTGGACGTGGATACGATCTATGACGTGCCGCTGGCCTATCACCGCGAAGGGTTTGACGCACAGGTGCTGCGCGCGTTTGGCATTCACGACGCGCCCAGCCCGCGCATAGAACAATGGCAGGAGATCGTGCGCCGGGTGCGTCAGCCCGATGGCGAGGTCACGATTGCTGTGGTCGGAAAATATACCGGCCTGCTCGACGCTTATAAATCGCTGGCCGAGGCGCTGGCCCATGGCGGCATCGCCAACCGGGTGCGGGTTCGCATGAAATGGCTGGCCTCGGAATTGTTCGAACAGGAAGATTGCGTCAGCCATCTGGGGGACGTGCACGGTATTCTGGTGCCCGGCGGTTTTGGCGAACGCGGGGCGGAGGGCAAAATCGCCGCCGTCACGTTTGCCCGCGAACATGAGGTGCCCTATTTCGGCATTTGTTTTGGCATGCAAATGGCCGTGATTGAAGCCGCCCGCAACCTGGCGGGATTACTGGCGGCAAGCTCCAGCGAGTTTGGCCCCTGTCAGGATCGGGTGGTCGGCCTGATGACCGAATGGATGCGCGAGAGTGAACGCGAAATCCGCAACATCAATGGCGATATGGGCGGCACCATGCGCCTTGGCAAATATGACGCCGTGCTGGCGCCCGGATCAAAAGCAGCGCAAATTTATGGTGAAACACATATCAGCGAGCGCCACCGGCACCGTTATGAAGTAAACATGTCCTATCGCGAACGTCTGGAAAATGGCGGCATGATTTTCTCCGGCGTTTCGCCCGATGGTTTGCTGCCCGAGATTGTGGAAATCCCCACCCATCCCTGGTTTGTCGGGGTGCAGTTTCATCCGGAGTTAAAGTCAAAGCCCTTCGCGCCGCATCCGCTGTTTGCATCCTTTGTCAAGGCGGCGCTTGACCAGTCGCGGTTGGTCTGATGGTCGCACAACGCCAGGTGCGGGTGGGCTCGCTCAGCATCAGCAATGATCTGCCGCTGATCCTGATTGCTGGCCCGTGCCAGATTGAAAGCCGCGACCATGCGCTGGAAATAGCGCAGGCTTTGAAAGAAATCGCCGCCAAGGCAGGCGTCGGGCTGATTTATAAAAGCTCCTTCGACAAAGCCAATCGCACGAGCGCGGCCACGCCACGTGGGCTTGGCCTGGATGCGGCGCTGCCGATTTTGGCCGAGGTGCGCGAGAAGTTTGACATGCCGGTGCTGACCGATGTGCATCTGCCGGAACAATGCGCCCGCACGGCACAGGCTGTCGATGTGCTGCAAATTCCGGCGTTCCTCTGCAGACAGACGGATTTGCTGCTGGCGGCGGCTGCCACCGGCAAGGCGGTCAATGTCAAGAAAGGACAGTTCCTGGCCCCGTGGGACATGCGCCATGTAGCGGATAAAATTCTGGGCGCGGGCAACCCCAATGTGCTGCTGTGCGAGCGCGGCGCCAGCTTTGGCTATAATACGCTGGTGTCGGACATGCGCGCGATACCGATCATGCAGGAACAGACCGGCTGCCCGATAATATTTGACGCCACCCATTCGGTGCAACAGCCGGGCGGCCAGGGCGCAACCAGCGGCGGCCAGCGCGAATTCGTGCCGGTGCTGGCGCGCGCGGCAGTCGCTGCCGGGGTGGCGGGCGTGTTCGCGGAGACGCATCCGAATCCCGAATGCGCGCTGTCCGACGGCCCCAATGCCTGGCCGCTCGGCATGCTGAAGGAACTGCTGGAGACGCTGAAGGAAATCGACGC
>JAUSQH010000286.1 GCA_030652895.1 Alphaproteobacteria bacterium | reverse complement strand
TGGAAGGTGTGGCCCTTGAATTTTTCAATACCCGTCATGCCGGGCAGCTTTGGTTTATTCAGCGGCCCGTTTGACATAGCGACAAAGCGCGCCTTCATGCGATCGCCGCGATCAGTGGTGACAGTCCATTTGGCTTCCTTTTCGTCCCAGGTCATACCTGTGACTTCGGTCTGGAAACAGGCGTCGTCATAAAGGTCGAATTTGCGCCCGATAGCTTGTGAGTGAGCCAGGATCTCCGGCGCACGGGAATATTTTTCTTTCGGGATATAGTTCAGCTCTTCCAGCAACGGCAGATAGATATAGGACTCGATGTCACAGGCAGCGCCAGGATAACGGTTCCAGTACCAGGTGCCGCCGAAATCACCGGCCCGGTCGATCATACGGATGCTCTTGACGCCTGCCTCGCGCAACCGCGCACCGGCCAGCAGCCCGCCAAAACCACCCCCGATCACGATCACGTCGACCTCATCAAACAGTGGCTCTCTCGTATAACCGGGCTCCACATACGGATCGGTGATAAAATGGGCGAACTCACCGGTTATTTCGCGATACTGGCTGTTGCCGTCCGCGCGGACGCGTTTATCACGTTCCGACAGGTATTTTTCCTTCAGAGTGTCCGGATCATAATTCAGCTTCATTCCGGCTTTTTGTGCTACTGCGGTCAGGCTCTCACTCATGATATTTCTCTCCCATTGCGCCATGATCAGACCCCTTGCCACGTTTTTGTAACGCGTTAGAGCCTTTCGTTTATCTGGGCCAACCCGCAAAGGCGGGCTTCCTTACTCTGATAATAGATTAGCAATACGCCTATCGCAAGCGCATGTGTGGCGCAGGCGCGTAAGCCGGCGCGGGAGGGGAGGAAGTCGGAACAGCCGCCAGACCCGCTGCAGGCAACGGCCAAGTCCCGTCAACGCTGAACGTCAAGTTTGCGCATTGACCCTAGAAGCACTATGTTATTCTAATTAAAGCTTCCCCGGCGTTCTGGAATCAAGGAGTGCACAATGTCACAATCCGCCGCCAAATTGGCCGTGCATGATCCGGTATGGACGGAAATACGCGATGCTGCCACAAAGCTGGCGGCCAGCGAGCCGGTTCTGGCTAGCCTGCTATATGCCACCGTGCTGAACCAGAGCCGGTTGGAGGACGCGTTGGCCTATCTGCTGTCGCAACGGCTTAGTACGGTGGAAACCCCGGCGCTGGCGATGCAGCAACTGATCGAAGCTGCTTTCCTGGACGATCCTGACATCGGCGCCGCGCTGCGCTGTGACCTGGTGGCGGTGCATGAGCGTGATCCGGCGTGCCAGTCATATCTGGAGCCTTTGCTATATTTCAAAGGCTTTCACGCGCTGCAGGGCTATCGTATCGCCAACTGGCTGTTGCGCCGCAAACGGCGCGGGATGGCCATGTATCTGCAAAGCCGCATCTCGGAAGTGTTCGCTGTTGATATCAATCCCGCCGCCCGGATCGGGCGCGGCATTCTGATTGATCACGGGACCGGCGTGATCATCGGTGAAACCGCAGTCGTCGAGGATGGAGTGTCACTTCTGCAGGGCGTCACCCTGGGCGGAACCGGCAAGGAAACCGGCGACCGGCATCCGAAAATCCGCAAGGGCAGTCTGATTGGCGCGAACGCCACAGTGCTGGGCAATATAGAAGTTGGCGAATGCGCGCGCGTGGGCGCTGGCAGTGTGGTGTTAACGGACGTCCCCGCAAATTGCACCGCGGCGGGCGTACCGGCCAAAATAGTGGGTTGCGCTGGCTCCGACGCGCCTGCGCGCGACATGCAGCAGCAATTTGAATGCGGCGAAAGCGCAGACCAGAAGCCGGAAGCTTAATGGTCCTGATGTGACGCGGACGGGTGCTTCTCGATCACGGCTTCCACGTCTACCGGCCCCGCCTTTTCAAAGCGCAGTATTAGCTTAAGCTGTCCGCCTTCGATCAATGGACCGGGCAGGCCATTCAGCATCACATGCATGGCGCCGGGCTTCAGGACAAGTTCGTCCCCGGCAGGGATCGCTGCCGCATCAATCGGACGCATCCGCATAACACCGTCCTGCACCTGACTGGTGTGTATCCGGGCCTGTCCGCCCTGCGGCAGATCAACGCCAAGCAGCCGGTCGGCGCCGGCGCCGGAATTGCGCACCGAAAAATATACCACACCGATACGCTGTCGGCCCAAGGTCGGCGGCGCCCAGGGATCCGCGATGACAAGCTGTCCCACGCTGTAATCTTGCGCCATCGTTTGGCTTGCGTTCAGCGTATAGGCAAGCCATATGCCTATAAAAACTACGGCCAATTTCTGCAATTTGCAGTGCATCTCTTGAAATCCGGAATTATGCGTGAAGTGATGAGGCTTAACACTCAGCAGGTGCTTTCGCAAGCCGTGCATGAAACGAAAAAGACCGCTGGAATAATATTCCAGCGGTCTTTTATGTGTGCGGTATTATTTGCTGATGCGCAGGCTTGCCAGCTCGGCCGCGATGGTCTTGAAGGCCGTGCTCAACGCCTCGGCATCGGAGGAAGGAAAGAACTGGTCCGGCGTACTGGCGCAGCTTCGCAACAAATTCAATGTCGTCGTGTCGCTCACCTGAAACGCGATGGTATATAGCCGGATTCCGGCCGCTTTTACATTAGCGCACAAACGCGCGGTTTTTTCGTCAAGCCTGTTTACGGCAGTACTGGCGCTGGTGGTGCCAAGCCGCGCTTTCGCCAGATAACCATAACCCGAAAAGGTTGACTTGTTATGGGTGCTGTTGCTGGAGATGGTGTTTTCGCCATCTGTCATCAGCACCAGGGCCTTGATGGTGTCTTCGTCGGAATACAGCGAACCTTCTGTATAAGGAGCGCCTGGGGACAAGGTCCGCCATGCCCAGGCCAGGCCGATAGGAATGTGCGTAATGTAGGACGCCTGCATTTCATCGATCCTGCTCTCCAACAACCGCTTGTCATTGGTCAGAGGCGTTATCGGCTGGGTATTCCTGCAATTATAGTCAGGTCCTTTGGAAGAGGAGGATACGCTCGAACTCGTATATTTGACGGTAGATTTCTGCTTTGCAGCCAGGCTGGTTCCACCAGGAAAAGAGCCATCCGAAAGATAGCTGTTGGGATAGCTGGGGCTTGAACCATTAGGCTCATCGGGCGCGAACCAGGGCACGAAGAATGTATCAGGATTTCCCGCAGTTGGGGGGACGTCCTGTTCGTCAAGCCCGTTCGGACGTTCCATGACGCACCCATTCCAGTCTCGATTGGTCAGATGTGTGTCAGCGTAGAGGGTCCATAAATTCTGCCCCGAAGCAAAATCGAAATTTTCGCGATGGATGCTCGACTCGCCCGTCATATCAAGCCATACCGGATCAAACAGCGGGCCGACATTCACGCCCGCGGCGAACGGCACCAAAGATGCTTTCAGATGCAAAGGAAAGTTTTCGGCGCCAAACAGAATGTCAAGAAGCTCATGGGACGCGGTTTTCAGATTGGCAAGTTTTGTGCCTGACATGGAGCCGGTATTGTCAAGCGCAAGCGCAATCTCAAGGCCAGTAATGGCGCGGCTGATTTCATTCGTGGAATTGACATTAATTTCATCGAAGCCGGCAAATTTCATGATCGTTGTTTCCACCCTTGCCGTAACATTAAGGATGATGGCGTTCTCGGTGATATTCACGGTTAATTCACCAGGAACACCCAACGCGTCCGCTGGGTAGTTGGCCTGGAAATAGGCGTTGGCCGTTGCAATTATCGTCGCGTCATCGGCGTCGATCTTTTTACCGGCCGCAAGACCTGCGGCGTCCAGTGCCGAATCCAGCCGGGCTTTAACCTGAAGGGCCCGCGTAATATCAACCGCTGATCCGGTTGCCGCAAGAATTGGCAGCAACGCCAGTGCGAATATCACCGCAACATTGCCCCGTCTGTTAGCGAATATTGCGGAAAGCGCATTTGCAGGAAAATTCAGGCCAATTTTCCATCCTGAAAAACGACCGGCATCACTGACGCCATTCTTATGTACAGAGCGTTGATCAGATGTCAGATGTTCAGTCATCATCGTTCCTTCCGGCAATTGCCGTCCTTCCAGATCCGTGGCCATTGGATTCGCCGATGCGAAGCTATCCATTGTCAGCCCGCTTCGACGACATTGCCGCGTTACTTCGTTGCACGATAGACATATGGGACTGCAGATGAAGGTTTAATGTGCGCCATATCACAAGCAAGAGATTTAATTGCAAAGGAACACTGGAAGTGCTGCAAACAGCCATTAGATTGTTGTCAGAAAGACAAGATATAAAAAATATAAACTGATAATTATTAGCGTATAAGCAGTTATTGTTTAATATTATGCTTACTATTTCCTTAATAAATTTTTTTGATTTACACTAGCAGACTTGCGGCTGAAACTATGAGGTGACGACGTGCGCATAAAAGTTTCCGGTTCCGGGAGGTGGCGGTTTGGCCGCTTCCGGCGCGATACAAAAGGCGCCGCCGCGGTGGAATTTGCACTGGTTGGCGCGCCGTTCCTTTTTACGCTGTTCGCCCTTCTCGAAGTCGCCTTGATCTTTTTTGGCTCCAGCGCGCTTGAAGGCGGCGTTCAGGAAGCTGCACGCACCATACGCACCCGGGAGCTTCAGATAAGCGGCGGCGGCGTGGATGAATTTCGCGACAGACTGTGCGCTGAAGCGGTCGGGCTTATTTCATGTGGTACGAAGCTCAATGTGGACGTGCGCACCTATCCAAACTTTGCCGAGGCGGATCTGACGCCGCCGGTTGACGCCGAGGGCAACCCGCTGGCCGGGGCGTTCGATCCCGGTGGCCCGGAACAGGTCGTAATTGTCCGGGTTTATTATGTCTGGGATGTGTATACGCCGTTTCTTGGCGCCATACTGGGAAACATCGGCAGCACCAACTCACGGCTTCTGTTGTCAACAGCCGCTTTTCGCAATGAACCCCTGTAATATCCGTAATAACGCCACACATCGGCAGGTCCGGAACAGAAAGTGTAAGCGATGCTGAGATGGCTCATAAAAAATAAATTCTGGCGTGACGTGCGCGGCGTCTCGGTGGTCGAGTTTGCGCTTATTTTGCCCGTGATGCTTGTCATGATATTCGGCACGGTCGAAATCAGCAATTTGATGATAGCCGATCGCAAGCTGGTGTCCGCGACAAGCACGACGGCGGATTTATTTGCGCAGACGAAATCAGTCACCGATGACGAAATTGCGGACATATTCAGGGCGGGCAGCGCAATAATGCAACCGCTTGAATTAAGTAGTCTTTCCTTTGTCGTCTCAAGTGTCGTGGCGGACGCAGGCGGTGTCACGAGGGTTGACTGGAGCGAAGGGTATGGCGCAGCGGGCATGGCTGCGGGCTCGATTTACGAGTTGCCGCCCGGGCTTATAGCGGCAAATCAAAGTGTGATCGTCGTTCAGTCGCAATACAATTATGTATCGCAGCTGGGACAAATGATTGTTGCACCCATTGGACTGACGGACCGGTTTTTTCTGGCTCCGCGCCGCTCCGTAAAGGTAACCCATCTGTAATCGGACGTTGTTCTAACAGAACGAAATCCGATATGACGGTCACTCCCCATATGCGACCGTCGGGCCGCCGGCACGCACGGCTTCACGCTGGGTCATCGGGATGTGATCCGGGCTGACGCCGATAGCATAGGGATCAACGATCTTATTTTCCGCGACATCGTTTGTGGCACGCGCCAACATCGTCTCCACGTCCTTCGCCTCGCAAATACTGGCCTCGCGGATATTTTCGCACCAGTGATGATGATCGCCATGCATTTGCAAATAAATGACGACGCCATCGCCCAGCCGGTTGGCGGTAATCACCTGGGTGGCGCTGCTATTACGCTTGCTTACGGTACTCACGGGCGGCTTCCTGCGCTTTTGACGTTCCGGTGGGGCTGATGGCGTAACTCAATAGCACTGGGAGAGCCATCCGGGTCCGGCTGATAGCGCACGGTAAATTCCGAAAGCGCCGTGGCGAAACGTTGCGCGTCAGCATCCTTCTGCACTTCATAGGCGTCAAAGCCGCAGCGGTGCATGAATGAAAATTGGTCATACAACACATTGCCAACGGCGCGCAATTCGCCTTTGAAACCATATTGTTCGCGCAGCAGCCGCGCATAGGAGTAGGCGCGGCCATCCTTGAACATCGGAAATTCCAGCGCGATAAGATCAAAACGGCCCAGATCATCACGAATTAGTTCTGGCGGTTCACTGGACGCCAACTGCAAACCAATTGGCGCCTTACGCGCAAGCAGTTCGTCGCGCGACGCCTGCCAGCGCGCCAGCGGCACAATCAGGTTTCCCTGCGCAGGCAATTCACCCTCTGGTCCCACATGCACCCATTCGTCGGTGCTGATTTTACTGTTTTTAATGTACTGCATAAAGCGCTTCCTTGAAGGGAGCGACGCCGGTGCGGCGCACCGTCGCCAGAAAATTCTCGTCACGGCTGGTGCGGATTTTCACATACGTATCAACCACTTTTTCAACCGCATCGACGACGTCATCGTAGGAAAACGCGGCACCCAGAATCTCGCCAATCGAGGCGTTTTCGTCGGCGCTGCCGCCCAGCGTAATCTGATAGAATTCCGTACCCTTCTTGTCGACGCCCAGAATACCGATGTGGCCCACATGATGATGGCCACAGGCATTGATGCAGCCGGAAATCTTGATTTTCAGATCGCCGATATCGTGCTGGCGTTTCAAATCGGCGAAGCGTTCGCTAATACGTTGCGCCACCGGAATGGAACGGGCGTTGGCCAGCGCACAATAATCCAGCCCCGGGCAGGCGATGATATCGCTGACCAAGCCAATATTGGGCGTCGCCAGGCCTTTTTCGGCAAGCAACACCCATAGGGAATGCAAGTCGCTTTGGCGCACATCGGCGAAGGTCAGGTTCTGTTCATGGGTTACGCGCAATTCATCAAAGCTGAAACGTTCCGCCAGATCAGCAATCGCATGCATCTGCACGTCTGTCGCGTCCCCGGGAATACCGCCAATGGGTTTCAGTGAAATATTGACGATAGCGTACCCAGGAATTTTATGTGCGGCCACATTGCTGCGCACCCAGGCGGCAAAGGCCGGATCACTATCGCGGTTTTGCACAAACGAAGGCGGATTATCCTGCAATGTTTCATAGGCGGGCGGCGCGAAATAGGCCGTGATACGGGCAATTTCCTCGGCCGGAACATCGAGCGCGCCATTGCGAATATGGCTCCATTGTTCATTGGTCTGACGGGTAAATTCTTCAATGCCAATTTCATTGACCAGAATTTTGATGCGCGCCTTGTAAATATTATCGCGCCGCCCATGCATATTATAAACACGCAAAATGGCTTCTGAATAAGACAGCATGTCGCGCTTGGGCACGAAAGCGTTGATGCATTTGGCGATGACGGGGGTGCGCCCCTGCCCGCCCCCAACCCAGAATTCACAACCCACTTCGCCCGCCGGATTTTTGACCATCACAATGCCGATATCATGCAGCTTGATAGCGGCGCGGTCGCGCGGGCTGCCGGTGACGGCAATCTTGAACTTGCGCGGCAGGTGGGTGAATT
>JAUSQH010000280.1 GCA_030652895.1 Alphaproteobacteria bacterium | reverse complement strand
GCCGGGCGGCCGGGCGATGAAGCCGTTGCGCTGATCTCAAAGGCGACGACCGGCGAGCAGAAGGTTGTGCTGACGGATCTGAGCCACTGCGCCGCCAGGGCGCAGGAGGTGCAGCTACAGCCGCCGACCATGATGGTGGTGGGGCCGGTCGCAAAGTTGCATCAGGAACTGGATTGGATTGGCGTTATGAAAGCTACGCAGAATTAATGCAGTGTCGGCAGATTTGATTCAAAGATCGACAGCAATTGCCGCAGGTCGTTTGTCTGGCGCAACATATACCCCGTACGGTCCGTAAGAACATAACTGCCATCCAGCCATCGCATGAGATTGAAATAAGGCTGCCGCGTTCCAAAAGTGAACAACACAACGCGCGATGCGCGTAACGGATCACCGGTCACTTCGTCACGTTGATCCCCAAGCAGCGTAAACCCGCACCACAAACCATGTGGTTGCTGCCGTGTGAACGATTCGCGTAATATGGCTATATCGTGCGGTGACAGACTGACCGGCAAATCGGATGGCAGCATGAAAACGGTAACGCCTTCGCTTGCCACTTTTCGCACACGCCGCGCGACTTGCGTTTTGCTGCGCGTTTCCGAAATGTCTACTGGAGTGGTCATTTTCTGAACCCCTTTCTGCCCTGTCCCGCATTGTGGTCATAAGAGTGTTAACACCACGTTTTGAAGGTAGGGTTTATGAGGGGGGGAACCAGTGATCGTGGTCACATGGATAGGGCTTGGTTTGAAGTTTCTTAACCAACCGGAAAGTCTGAACAGTCCGAACCTGCGGACCGTTTCAGCTATGAATGCCCACTTCCATTGAACTTGGCTTCCATCACGGCAAGACCATTCCCGCGTCCGGAAATTTTCTCGGGGCCGGTCCGCCAGTCATAGCGGGTAGGGCGCCGTCCCGGGGCTACATTCAATGTGTCTTCGCTGTCTAATGGATGTTGCGGTAAAGATATATATTTATGGTTGTTGCGCGCACCAGGCCGCGCATAGATACATGTTATGTGGACGAAATCTCGCCCTTCGCCTATACCGCGCCATCCTTTAAACGATGGAGATGGCTGGCGGCTTTTTCCTGATGCAGCGGGGTTAGATGGCCACGTACGATTGCGATCGCCGTCAGTAAGACAGTCAAATCGTCGGTAAACCCCAGGCCCGCAATAAAATCCGGAATGATGTCCGTGGGGAGCACAAAGTAAGCCAGCGCGCCCAGCAGTACGGCTTTTACCTTGGGCGGCGTTTGGGGGTCCATTGCGCAAAAATATGCCGCCAGCAGATCCGGCGCGAAGGGAATTTGCGCCACACTACGGCGAATCTTGGGCCAGAATCGCCCCCTCACGGTTTTTTCATTGTGTGCCACAACCGCCGGCAACTGTATCCTCGGGTCATCGATATTCATGGAGCCTTCCTTTCCAAGCCATTCCATTATATGGGGCCTCATGATTTAGTGACAAGCCTTGTCGTGACTGTCGCAATCCGGTGTCCGGGATGCTACAAACGCCTTCAATAACCAGTCGAAATCAGGAGCGAACATATCATGGACCTTAACAACAAAATTTCAGCAGTCATCACCGGTGGTGCTTCCGGCTTGGGAGAGGCGACAGCGCGGGAGCTGGCTGGCCTTGGCGTCAAGGTCGCGCTGTTTGACATGAACGCGGAGCGCGGCGAAAAAGTCGCTAAGGAAATTGGCGGCGTATTCTGCAATGTCAACGTTACAGACGAAGCCAGCGTCGTTGCCGGATTCGTAAAATCCCGTGCCGCCATCGGCCAGGAACGTATCCTGATCAACTGCGCCGGCACTGGCATCGCCATGAAAACCGCCTCACGCGACAAGAAAAACGCGGGCGCCATCCTTTCGCATCCAATCGATCGTTTTGACACCATTATTCAAATCAATTTGGTTGGCACCTTCCGCTGCATCGCCAAATCGGCGGCGGGCATGATGAGCCTGGATCCGATCATGGCGGATGGCGAACGCGGCGTTGTCATCAATACGGCGTCGGTCGCCGCCGAAGACGGGCAGGTGGGCCAGGCCGCCTATTCCGCATCCAAGAATGGCGTGGTCGGCATGACCCTGCCAATCGCCCGCGATCTGGCGCAGGAAGGCATTCGCTGTGTGACCATTTTGCCCGGTATTTTCAACACCCCATTGCTGGCTGGCGCTCCGGAAAATGTTAAAAAGGCTCTGGGCGCGCAGGTGCCGTTTCCATCACGTCTTGGCAATCCGGACGAATATGCCCGTCTGGCGCGCCATATCTGCGAGAACGAAATGCTGAACGGCGAAAGTATCCGTCTCGATGGGGCGATCCGCATGGCGCCGCGGTAAAATAAAATTTGGCAAAACTGAATGACCTGGATGCGGCCGTACCGGCTTAGCCGGTCTTTAACTCCGGGGGGTGCGCAAGCATGCTGGACGAATTCAAGAAATTCATTGCCAAAGGCAATGTCGTTGATATGGCCGTCGGCATTATCATCGGCGCGGCATTCACGGCTATTGTCACGTCGCTGGTAGGAGATATCCTCAATCCGGTAATGGGCGTCATTATCGGAGGCATAGACTTTTCGAACTACTATATTGATCTGTCGATGGGGAAATATGAATCCCTTGAGGCAGCCAAAAAGGCGGGTGCGCCGCTCATCATGTATGGGCAGTTTATCAATTCAATCATCAAATTTCTGATTGTGGCGCTGGTGGTATTCTTTTTGGTCAAGGGCGTGAACAGGCTGAAAACCAAAGAGGAAGAATCAGCAGCAAAGGCGCCCCCCAAACCGGCTGAAGAAGTGCTGCTATTGCGTGAAATTCGCGACGTCTTAAAGAAGTAACAGGTTAGCTTTGGGAATTACCGCAGGCCTGCATCGATAAATTTGCGATGCAGGCCTGCGGTGATACGTACTTTACTCCGCCGCCTGCTTCTGCATGCGCCAGGACAGGTTACCGGCAGGCAGGTTAAACACCCGCGCGACATTGTCGCGCATGATCGCTTGGCGCTGCGCCTCGGTCAGATCGCCGGTGTGCTGCTCCAGCAAAGCCTGCGATTTCGGCCAGGTCGAATCCGTGTGCGGAAAATCATTCGCCCACAGCAATTGTGATGCATCCAGCAGTCCGGCGGACACCGAGCGGAACGCCACCCAGTCATCCTGAAAGGTCATCCAGACATTGCTTTTCAGATATTCGCTGGGCAGTTTGGTCAGGCCTTTGATGATTCCGTTTTGGGCGTGATTAAACGCCGCATGGTCCATGCGATACATGTAATGCGGCATCCAGCCGGCGTCGCCTTCGGCGCACACCAGCTTCAGTTTTGGAAACCGTTCGAAGGCCCCGCCCAGCACGATAGTGCCGACCACGTCCTGCACGGCGCGGATGATGCCAAGGAAAGCATTGATCGGATGGCCCCGGCGATTATCGTAAATGCCGCCGCCGCGCGCCGTCAGAATATGAAAGCAGACCGGCAGATCCAGATCGGTGGCGCACTGCCACAGCGCGTCATAGTCCGGATGGTCATAGTCCTCATACCCTGGAAATCCCGGCATCATCATGCCGATATGGCCCATTTCC
>JAUSQH010000275.1 GCA_030652895.1 Alphaproteobacteria bacterium | reverse complement strand
TATTCATGCTTATTCGTAACATCGGCATCATCGCACATGTCGATCATGGCAAGACCACACTGGTTGACCGGCTGTTACAACAGAGCGGTTCGTTTCGCGCCAATCAAAAAGTGGCCGAAAGAGCCATGGATTCCAACGATTTGGAGCGCGAGCGCGGGATTACGATCCTCGCCAAATGCACCAGCGTGGAATGGAAAGGTATACGCATCAACATCATCGACACACCAGGCCATGCGGATTTTGGCGGCGAGGTCGAGCGTATCCTGTCGATGGTTGATGGTGTTATTCTGCTGGTAGACGCCGCCGAAGGGCCGATGCCACAAACAAAATTCGTAACCTCCAAGGCGCTGGCGCTGGGGCTGCGCCCGATTGTGGTGGTCAATAAAATCGACCGGCCCGACGCGCGGCAGGACGAGGTGCTGAACGAAATATTTGACCTGTTCAGTGCCCTGGACGCCAGCGATGAACAGCTCGATTTTCCCTATCTCTACGCCTCCGCCAAACAGGGCTGGGCGAGCGAAACACCCACACGTCCCGAAGAATCGGAAAACGGCATGGCCGTGCTCTTCGACCTGATCGTTGAAAAAATTCCGGAGCCAAAAATTTCCGACACACGTGCGGACGCCCCCTTCGCCATGCTGGTAACGATTTTGGAAGCTGATCCGTTCCTGGGTCGTATTCTGACCGGCCGCATTGAAAGCGGCACGGTACGCTCGAACAGTCTCGTCAAGGCGATCAGCCGCGATGGGGCCAAGATCGAAAATACGCGCATCAGCAAATTGCTGGCGTTTCGCGGTCTTGAGCGTCTGCCGGTGGAAGAAGCTCACGCTGGCGATATTGTCGCCATAGCGGGTTTCAGCAAAGCCACCGTTGCCGACACCTTGTGCGACACAGAGGTGGAAAACGCGATCCCGTCCAATCCAATTGATCCGCCAACCCTTGCCGTAACCTTTTCAATCAATGATTCACCACTGGCCGGCCAGGATGGCGACAAGGTGCAAAGCCGGGTTATCCGCAATCGCCTGATGCGCGAGGCTGAAGGCAATGTCGCCATTCATATCCGCGAAACCGAAGATAAGGATGCGTTTGAGGTCGCCGGGCGCGGTGAATTGCAGCTAGGCGTTCTGATCGAGACCATGCGCCGCGAGGGCTATGAGCTTTCAGTCAGCCGCCCGCGCGTGCTGTTTCGCGACGATCCCGAAACCGGCAAGCGCATGGAACCCGTAGAAGAAGCTCAGGTAGATGTGGATGACGAATACACCGGCATCGTTATCGAGAAGCTGACGGGGCGCAAGGCGGAGTTGCGCGATATGCGTCCGTCCGGTGGCGGCAAGACGCGCATCACATTGCATTGCCCGTCACGCGGGCTTATCGGCTATCACGGCGAATTCCTTACCGATACGCGCGGCACCGGCATCATGAACCGGTCGTTCCATGGCTATGTGCCTTATAAAGGCGTGATTGAAGGGCGCCGCACGGGCGTACTGATCTCCAACAGCCCCGGCAAGGCGGTGGCCTATGCGCTGTGGAATCTGGAAGATCGCGGCGAAATGTTCATCGAACACAACACCCCAGTGTACGAAGGCATGATCATCGGCGAACACACGCGCGAAAATGATCTGGATGTGAACCCCATCCGCGGCAAGCAGCTGACCAATATCCGGGCGGCGGGCAAGGATGATGCGGTAAAGTTGAAAAATCCGCGTTTGATGTCCCTGGAACAGGCCATTGCGTATATTGCAGATGATGAACTGGTCGAAGTGACGCCGAAATCCATCCGCTTGCGCAAACGCTATCTGGAATTTAATAATCGCAAAAAGGCGATACGGGAAGCCGCGGGTTGAAGTGATTTTGGATTGTAAGCGCCATACACTCCGTGTCACCCCGGATTTATTCCGGGGTCCAGGGCCACAAGCACAGGCCTGAGTTTGCTACCCTGGACCCCGCAACAAGTGCGGGGTGACACCGTGATTGGGGTGAGTGTTAATCAAAACAATTACGCTCCATAGGTAAGCAAATCATGCAGGACGCAGAACTTCGCACACTGATAGAATTCGCCGGGACGCTGGCCGATGCGGCAGGGGCGGTGATCCTGCCGCATTTTCGCAGCACCCTTGACGTTGATAACAAGAAAAATGACGGCAAGTTTGATCCGGTCACCATCGCGGACCGCGACGCCGAACAGATCATCCGTTCACGAATTATGGCTGCCTATTCTGAACATGGTATTCTGGGCGAGGAATTTGGCGCGCTCGAAAGCAGCAATGGCCTGACCTGGTGCATTGATCCCATCGACGGCACCCGCGCCTTTATTATGGGCCTGCCGCAATGGGGTGTGCTGATCGCCCTGCATGACGGCGCCGCACCGGTGCTGGGCATCATGGATCAGCCCTTTACCGGCGAACGTTTTATTGGCAGCCGTCTGGGCGCCCATGCCACACGCAATGGCAAATCCACACCCATGCGCACCCGCGCCTGCGCCGCTCTGGCGGATGCCGTGCTCACCACCACTCATCCCGGCGCATTTGGCAAAACATCCGAACATGACGCCTATCTGCGCGTGGCGGCGCACACCCGCATGCACCGCTATGGCGGCGATTGCTATTCCTACGCCATGCTGGCGCACGGGCTGATCGATCTGGTGATCGAAACGGCGCTGCAGCCCTATGACATTCAGGCGCTGATCCCGATTATTCAGGCCGCTGGCGGTGTCATCACCAACTGGCGTGGCGGCCCCGCCGATCAGGGTGGCCAGGTGATCGCGGCGGGCGATGCGCGCGCGCATGCGCTCGCGCTGGAAATATTAAAGGCCGATGCGGAATAGCGTCGCCGCACTCCTGGAGTTACACCATGACCTTTCCCGTTCTTGAAAACGCCTCCAAAAGCGCCCGGCACACGACATTTTATCTATCTTGCGGCAAACCCGACGCCACACCACTTATATTTGTACACGGATGGCCAGAGCTCTCCTATTCATGGCGGCATCAATTGCCGGTGTTCGCGGGATTGGGATTTCGCGCCATTGCGCCGGACATGCGCGGCTATGGGCGTTCCGGCATTTATGGGCGGCATGAGGATTATGCGCTGGAACATATCACCGCGGATATGATCGAGTTGCTGGATGCGCTGGGCGCAGAAAAGGCGATCTGGGTTGGCCATGACTGGGGCTCGCCAGTGGTGTGGTCCATCGCGCAGCAGCACCCCGATCGCTGCCACGGGGTGGCGAACCTGTGTGTGCCGTATATTCCGCATGGCTTTACCCCGGAAAATATTGTTCCGCTGGCGGATCGCGGGATTTATCCGGAGGATAAATTTTCCGCCGCTCAGTGGGACTATCAATATTTTTACCGGGAAAATTTCGCTGCCGCATGCGCCGCATTTGAGGCCAATATCTCTAATACAGTCAGATTACTGTTCCGCGCAGGCAGCCCAGACGGAAAGGGCAAGCCCGCCATTACCGCCACTGTGCGCACCAATGGCGGCTGGTTTGGCCCAGGCGTAAAGGCCGCGCCGGATTTTCCGCGCGACCCTGCGGTGCTGAGCGAGGAAGACGCGCATCGCTATGTGGCCGCTCTCGAACGCAACGGCTTCTTTGGCCCCGATAGCTGGTACATGAACGGCCCCGCCAACACGGCCTATGCCGAACGCGCCAAAGCCAACTGGCGGCTGAACATGCCGGTGCTGTTCCTGCATGGTGAATATGATTATGTGTGCGAAACAGTTGAATCGCGCCTGGCCGGACCGATGCGGGCGCATTGCGCCAACCTGACAGAAACCATAGTCAAATCCGGCCACTGGATGGCGCAGGAAAAACCTCTGGACGTCAACGCCGCGCTGGCTAAATGGCTTGGGGCACAGTTTCCGCAATTGTGGCCGGGCGCTTAACGCACCGGCTGTTGCTTGTCGCCGCCGAGCGCCAGAACCGCAAGACGCAATCCATTTGAGATTCGGGCGGCCGCACTTTCACCGGCGCCCTTCGTTTCAAGTTCGGCTGCGTCATGAGGCACGCCAAATGTCACCGTTATCCGGCGCAATCGTGGCAACCTCCGATGGCGTGGCAGTGCCTCGAAGCTGCCCCGGATCAGCGTGGGCACGGTTTTTACGCCACTTTGCTGGACCAGCGAACCAACGCCCGGCATGAACGGCTGAATTATCCCGGTTGGTGAGCAGCCGCCCTCAGGAAACCAGACAAGAACCGCCCCCCGCGCCAAAGTGGCCAGTGCCTGCGCAAGCGCGCCCGCCGGATCCCGGTCGGGATCAACGGGAAAGACCCGCACCGCCCGGCTAAATAGCCGACTGAAGGGGCCCGCGAACAGGATTCCAGCCCATCCCGCCCACCGTGTGAGGTGAAGCAGACGCCACGGCACGGCTGCACCGATAACCAACCCGTCAAGATAGCTCGCATGATTTGGCGCAAGGATGAAAGGCCCCTCGGCTGGTAGGTTTTCAAGACCTTCGACCCGAAGCCGGAACAGCCCGCGGATAAGCAGCTTGTTTAACGCGTATAAAAGCCATCCAAGCGCGCGCAGCGCCCCGGTTGGCGGGTTTATCCATCGCGCCCCGGCGGTTCGGACCTGCATGGCGTTCGTGATGGCAGGTGTGCTTGCGCTGGCGGCTTGCATCACCTCGTTGAGAAAATCCCGGACCGTGACCACGCGCCCCAGTGCGTCCTGGGTCAACACGATGCCAAACCGATCCTGGATCTCGAGCGTCAAGGCCACCCATTCCAGGGAGTCGATGTGAAGATCGAGTTGCGGACTCGCATCAAGGCTTAACGGGCGGTCCGCAAAACGAACGCCGAGCCACGCCCACACATGGTTGACCGGTTCCCCCGCAAGAAACCGGCGGTCACTTTCCGCGAGTTCCTGCGGTACAACGGGACGCGCACCGCTTTCGGCTCGCGCATAAAGCTCCGGCAACAGGAAACGGCGGATCTTGCCCAGATGCGTGCGTGGCACGCTTGTGCGCGTCAGCCGGTATTCCGCGAGCCGCTGATAGGGCGGCAGGCGTTGTGACACGTCCTCAATTGCTTCCCGCAGCAGGCGCTCAACCCGCGCCGCGCCGCGTTGCAACACACCTTCCTCGTCCGGTACAACCAGCGCTTTGATACGGCCGTCCTGCTCGAAAATAGCGGCCTCGCGGATGAGCGGGCTGGCGCCATAGGCCGCTTCAACCTCTTCCGGCATGACATTCTTGCCGTCGGGTAACACGATGACTTCTTTGATGCGGCCTGTAACGTGGAGATAGCCGTCGCTGTCCATCCATCCGAGGTCACCTGTTTTGAACCAGCGGTCGCTGGTGAAAGACGCCGCGGTGGCTTGCGGATTATTGCGATAGCCTGCAAAGACGTTTGGGCCCCGGACCAGGATCTCCCCCGGTCGTTCGCCCGGGGCAGCCGCAATACGAACCTCGACCCCAGGCAACAGCCGCCCGGCGGAGCCAATGCGCGCCCGCCCGCGCGGATTGAAGCTCACGATGGGCGCCGTCTCGGTCAAGCCATATCCGCACAGCACTTCCCACCCCAACCCCTCGAGTTTCCAGGCCAATGTCTCTTCGAGTTTCGCACCTCCGGACGCGAGCAGGCGTAACGCAGGCGCGATTTCGCGATGGAGCCGACGGAAGATGATGTGGCCAACACGCAGGCCGGTGACACGCCGGATCGCCGTGGAAAAGGCGAGCAGCCAACCGAACGCCCGCCGGGCGAGAGCCCCTTGCGCGTGCGCCCTGCTTTCGATCCCGTCAAACAATGCTGCGTAAAGACGCGGTACGCCGATGACGACAGTTACCCGCGCCATCCGCATCGCATCAACGAGTTGCGGACCCGAAACACCGGCTGGAAACACTAGCGTAGCCCCGGTAGCCAGACAGCCCAGAAGTCCCGCGGTAAAGGGATAGGCATGATGCAGCGGCAGCGGCAACAGCACACGGTCTTCGGGCCCGGCAAGCGCCGCAGCGGCCAGCGCCTCGACATTGCTTTGCAGATTACGGTGCGTAAGCGGAACCGCCTTCGGGGTTCCTGTCGTACCCGACGTATAAAGCAAGGATGCAGTATCGTCCGGTGAAAGCCGGGGCAAAGCCAGCGAACATTCTTGCGCAATCTGTACGGGATCAACGTCCCATGCACTTACTTTCAGAGGTAACGTGGCGCCAAGCGCCCGTAAACTGTCCGCGTGACTGGGTGCTGTAAAGACGTGGCGGGCACAGCAATCCGCAGCCACGCGGGCGACGTCCTGCGGCCCCGATTGGACGTCGAGCGGGACGGGAACCGCTCCAGCCATGAGAATCCCGAAATAGCTGATGATCCATTCCGGGCTGTTCGGGCCGGTAAGCAGAACAGGTTCGCCACGCTGCAAGCCCTGGCGCGAAAGATCGGATGCGGCGCGGCGAATGCGGCCAGCAAGCTCACCAAAGGATACTGTCTGCCTCCCGTCGGGACGGAACGCAATTATGGCAGTACGATCACCTCGTAGCGCCGCAGCTTCGATCAGATCGCAAAGCGTTTCAGCGCTCTTCATGCGGCTTCCTCTTGCGGCAGCGTCCACACGTGATTCTGCGCCAACAGTGTCCGCGACCATTGTATGATTATTGCCCGCGCGAAATATTCTGGCAACACCTTTAGCTCCGGCGCTCTGCAGGTTCACACAATAAAGCGGTCAAACGCCTCCCAGAAATGCGCGCGAATTTCATCCGTTTCCTGAAGAATTTCATGGCGCGCCCCATCGATACACATCGACGAACCCGCACCCAGCATTTCCGCCAGCCGCGCCTGACGGCGGGGCGAAGATATCGTTTCCTCGCTGCCATAAATTATCAGCGCCGGCGTTTTGATCGCGGTGCAAAAATGCGCTTGCCCCGCCATCTTCATCGAGCGGTACGCGGCGTCAATCCATCCAAGGGTTGGCGCACTGATGGCCAGATCCGGGTTGCCGCGAAACAGATCCGCCTCGCGCGCAAACCTGACCGCATCATGGGTCAGCGGGTTCCCCTCAAAGGCATTGCGGCTGGGATCATAGGGTTTTCCGCCCGGAACATAGCTTTCTGCAAACCCTAATGCCGTTCCAGCAGCGGCAATCGCGCGGGCAACAACATGCGGCAGGGGCGCGGTGTTGATATAAACCATCGGGCTGCACAGCACCGCCCGGCTAAACGGCTCAGGTCTGTCATGCAAGTACCGCACAGCGATATGCGCGCCCATAGAGTGGGCCAGTATAAAATACGGCCTTGGCAATTCCGGTGCTGTCATCACGAAACTGTCGAGAAAACAGTCCAGATCGCGATGATATTCGGCGAAGTCCCACACATGCCCTTTATGACTATCTTCCAGTTCGCGATCCGACAGACCCTGACCGCGCCAGTCGAACACCGCCACAGCAAAGCCGCGGGTGAGCAACCCGGCGATGGTTTCATAATATTTTTCGATACATTCGGTACGCCCTGGCAGCACCAGCACTGTCCCCCGCAGCATACGCCCTGGCCAGCACGCGGCGCGCAGAGACACCCCGTCCCGCGTTCGAAGCCATGCAAAACGTCCACCTTCCGGAACAGGATTTACCCCAGGCACACGCTCAGGAGCCCTGCGCCACGCGGTACGTGCCCAGCAACTGGTCAATCTTCAGAACCAGCGCCATGTCGCCGGAAAGCCTGATTTTGCCCTGGGTGAAAATTGTTTGACTGTCTACGCGGCCGGACATCAGCCGCCACAGGTCTTCCAGACTGAGCGAAAACAGGCAATCGCCACCGCCATTTGTACGCGCGATTCGATGCGGCACAACTCTGCAATCCACAAACACATGACCGTGCGGTCCAAGGTCATAAGTCCAGGCCGCGTTTATTCCGCTACTGCTCCCGATCCGTCCGGTAAGAGCGGCAATTACTTTTTCCATCATTTCATCATTCGCGGGCATTGGCTGGACTCTTGTTTTGCAGCACACCCCTTTATTTCGGGGTTGTCTATGATAAGCCCTATGGTTTAACCCGCAAACAAATCGGCGCACCCGGCGGAAGAAACTTCGAACGAGTTATCTGAAAACGCTAGCACAATGGATGGCCGTCCTCAAGTCCATAGACTATACGTCGAACGATGATACCCGGAGTGTTCGGGAGGAGCGGCACATCGCTTCATCCACCCGTAAAGCGAATGCGTGCTGACGCCCAGACGCTCAGATGCTCCGAAACGTCGGCAACAGAATTGCCGCGCCCGGTAATCTGTGTGATTGCCGCCAGCTTGGACTCTTCTGTGAAATTGGCTTTGCCCATCATGATCTTCTTGCCTCAATTTTACGGGGCAAGGTGTCTGCAAATATAGGGGCTATTCAGGGTGACAGGTATGGTCAGAATGTGGGATTCTGCGGCCTGTCGCTAACCCCCCGGCGTCATGCCGGGGGGTTTTTTATTGCGATCAGAAGGCGCTTCTAGAATTTGTAAGCAGCGCCCGCGCGGAAAATGTGCCCTGCCGTGTCAAACTTGGAATTATAGCCACCCGCGCCAACGCCAGGAATGGCGGCTACATTGGTCGTCTTGCTGCCCAGATCGTAATATAGATAGTTGGCGCTAACGACCCATTTCGGGTTTACCAATTGCTCGATACCACCGCCAAGCGCATAGCCATATTCCATTTCGTCGTCAGATCCCTGGAACTGCAACGGGCCGGTGGGCGCGGTTGCGGCAAAGAAATTAACGCTGTTATCGATGCCGCCATAGGCCAGACCGCCAGTGCCGTATACCATCGTGTTCTGGAAGGCATAGCCGATGCGGGCGCGAACGGTACCCAGATAGTCAAGGCTTTGCTTGACGGTGTTATTTAGCGGTACGCCTGCAGGTGTCGCGGTGGGCAGTGACAACGTGCCTACGGATTTGGAGTCGTCAATATCGGTGTAATTCAAATCGGCTTCCAGACCGTAAACGAGATTGCCAGACTGCCAGTTATAACCGATCATCGCGCCGCCGACAAAACCGTCCGCGTCGAGCGATACGCTGGCGGGACGTGCGCCGCCTGCTACGTTCGCAACGTTGCCAGCTGCCTGGCCAGTAGTGTTGACTTTGTCGTCGCTGGAATTGCCATAGCCAAGTTGCAAACCGCCATATCCACCGGCCCAGGTGCCACCACCAGCAGCCAGAGCGACAGTGCTGACGCTAACGGCAACGCCGACCATCGCAGGCAGCACAAAAGAAAAACGAGCCATATTCCGGATCTCCCAGAGTTAGTTACAGAATTATTTCAGTGCCTATATGGGAGCGCCTAAAAATTCAGTCAAGCGGGACAGCGTGAGCCGTGAGAGTTTGAGAATCTATTCCAGAAAATGTTGCCAAGCGGTGACAGGTAACTAGTTATTTCCTTATATAAAGCAAGGTGATATCGCGAAGTTCCGTCCTAAACGTCCGCTGCATATGGGGGCGCAGGATCATATTCCATGAGCCGCTGGGTAGCGCGCGCATGCGCCACACCATGCATCTGTCCGGTCAGCCACAGGGCCATGTCGATGCCCGCCGAAACGCCCGCCGCCGTCACCACATTGCCGTCCCGCACATACCGCACATTTTTCAGCACCGTCGCCTTGTTGCGCGCGGTCAGTTGATCCACAAAGCCCCAATGGGTCGTTACGCGCTTGCCCGCCGCGGGACCCGCCTCGGTCAATAACAGCGATCCGGTGCAGACACTGGTCACCCAGGCGCATTTGGCCGCCGTTTCGGCGATCCATTCCAGGATCACGGGATTGTCCACCTCGCGCCGCGTGCCCTGACCACCGGGGATCAACAGCACATCAATGGGCGGACAATCGGCAAAGCTGTGATCGGCTATCACCCGCATGCCCTTGGCGCATTTTATGGTCCCGCCATTTTGTGAAACCATCAGTACATGGTCGAGCGGCGTGGCGTCCTTGAGGTGCCCGCGTACCTCGTTCGACGCCGTGAACACTTCCCACGGGCCAACGAAATCCAGTTCTTCCGCATCGTCAAAAATCAATATGCCTATGGTGCTGGGCATGATGTTCTCCTGTATCAGTGGATATGAAAGCGTTCGCGATAGGCATGCGGCGCAATGCCCAAATGCCGGTGAAAGGCGCGGCGCATGCGCTCTGCATTGCCAAACCCGCAATCGGCGGCGACCAGATCTACAGCGGCGCGGCTGTCTTCCAGTTTGCGGCGCGCAGCGTCAATGCGCGCGCGCTCGATAAACCGCGCCGGGGTTGCGCCAGTTTCGCGCGTGAAGGCGCGCGCGAAATTACGCGGGCTCATGGCGGCGCGGCGCGCCAGAACC
>JAUSQH010000267.1 GCA_030652895.1 Alphaproteobacteria bacterium | reverse complement strand
TATTCCAGCGCCGCCGCCTTGGACATCAGCCGCACCGCGCCCTTGGAGGCATGATAGGACAGCATGTCGGGGCTGCCGATAATTCCGTAGACAGAGGAAATGTTAACGATCGCCCCCCCACCGGCCTTCAGCATTTCCGGGATTGCGGCCTTCATGCCATACCACACCCCCATCTGATTGACGGCGATGGTTTTGTCCCAGCTGGCCTGGGTTTCCGTGGTGACGCCACCAAGGATGGCAAGCCCCGCATTGTTGATCAGCGTGGTCAGCTTGCCATACAGGTTGACGGCCTTCTTGACCGCGTCGTCCCAGCTTTTTTCGCTGGTCACGTCCAGGTTTGTAAACGCCGCCTGTCCGCCGCTATTGGTGATGCCAATACCTTCAGCCACTTCCTGGCCCATTTCATCCTGAATATCACCGATCAGCACTTTGGCGCCCTCGGCCGCGAATGTGCGCGCATGCGCGGCGCCAATACCGCTGGCGCCGCCTGTTATCAGGACTACTTTTCCTTCGAGTCTTCCGGCCATGTCTGGCTCCTATTTCTTGAAATAATCGCGGGGATTGTTGGTGGTGAGGTTGTTGATTTTATCTTCGGGAACCCCGGCCGCGCGCATTTGCGGAAGGATGTTGCGCGAGATATGCGCGTAATTCCACTTCGGATTACCCTCCAGCATGGCGCTGAACCCGCCGCCCGCGCGCCCGCGAAGGCAATGCACTGCGTCGTGCGACAGCATGATACGGTCATACCCAACCGCCAGCAGCCCCATCAGACCCGCAAGGCGAAGTTTGTCGGAAGCAATAGATTCGAGTCCGAAACGGTCAAAGCCCAGCCAGGCGCCGCGATCCAGAATATCGAAATAATAGCGCAGATCACCGACGCCGCAGGCATGGCCGATTAGCACCTTGTTGAAATCGACGCCTTCGTCGGCCATGACATCCAGCACCTCGCGGCCATAGGGTTCAACCTCACTATTGTGGCACAGAATGGGCGCACCGGTGGCCTTTTGCGCCCGTGCGGCGGCGCGCAGCGTCAGCATCTCCGCCTTGCTGATGGCATTGCTGCTTGCGGTCATGCCGGGAATGCCGCCGGTCGCCACCTTGATAATGCCCGCCTTGATGCCGGTTTTGCCGATGCCATCGGTTAATTCGCGGGTATAGATTTCTGCAATGGCGTCCACATCCATCATGCGGAAATGATGTGGGATGCCCAGCGCTTCATTATACAGCCCGGTGGCGATAATGACCTGCATGCCGCTTCGGGAGGCGCATTCAGCGGCAAATTCCGGATCGCGGCCCAGTTCCATCGGGCACGGATCGACAAAACTTTTTACACCCAGCTCCTTGATTTCCTTGAGCTTGACCACGGCACCGGCGATTTCGTCCTTGCGGTTGAAATCGTCCGGATCAAGTTCCCACCCCGGCATTCCCGCGGACAAATGTTCATGGATAAGGGTAAAGCCTAGATCTTCGGCGTTTAAAGTGCCTGTGACAGTATTGATCGACATGATCCATCTCCCTGCTAGACTGTTATTATTATTCCGCTCACTAGCTTGCTGCGGATCGGTTGAATTTGCAAATGTTTCCGTTATAGCTGTTCAGCACAATATGGAGAGCGCACATGAGTAAGGATGAGCTGGACGGTCTGGAGCGGCAATTTACCGGCATTACCGAGCGCGGACTGGATGATTTGCGAAGCCGCATTGGCGTTCGCATCGAAGATACCTTGGAGCCGTGGTGCCATGAGGCCACCCGTGACAATATCCGCCACTACGCCCACGGCATTGGCGACGACAATCCGCTATGGTGCGACCCGGCCTATGCGGCAACCACCGTCCATGGCGGCATAATCGCCCCACCATCTTTCCTGTTTGCCTGCGACCGCATCATATCGGGCTATGTGGGCGGGCTCCCCGGGGTGCACGCCATGTGGGCGGGTGCTGATTTCAACTGGCGCAAAAACATCCGGCGCAATGACGAATTGCGCACGGAATCCTGGCTGAAAGAACTGATCCCGCACGAAACCCGTTTTTCCGGCATGGCGATCCAGCAGGTTTATCATGTGAATTTCTACAATCAGAACGACGATCTGTTATGTGAGGCGGATAGCTGGTGCTTTCGCACCGACCGAGACATCGCGCGCGAGCGCGGCACCAAATATGACGCCGTCAAGGCCCAGGCGCCCAAAGTTTATAGCGATGCGGAACTGGTGGAGATTTACCGTCACTATGCGCAGGAAGAAGTGCGCGGCAAGACACCACGCTATTTCGAGGACGTGATGGTGGGAGAAAAACTGCCGACCATCGTCAAGGGACCGATGACCGTGACCGGCTTTATCGCCTATGCGCAGGGCTGGGGCGGGCTTTATATCCGCGCCAATAAACTGAACTGGCAGCAGATCCACAAACATCCAGGACTTGGCATTAAAAACCGTTTTGGTATCCCCGATTGTCCCGAACGCGTGCACTGGGAAAGCGAATTCGCCGCCACTGTCGGCGCGCCGGAGGCCTATGATTACGGGCCGGAACGGTTTTCCTGGCTGACCCACCACCTGACCAACTGGATGGGTGATGACGGTTTTCTGCGGCAGGCAAGGGCGCAAATCCGCCGCCATAACCCGGTCGGCGATGTGCTGTACATTAACGGCGCGGTCACCGGAAAACGCCAGGTGGACGGAGAAAATATTATCGACATTGAACAGCGAGCCGAAAACCAGGACGGCGAGTTATCGATTTTCGGGACTGCCCAAGTGCGCCTGCCAGGCAAAAGCAAAGCCTGACCGGCCAGCTGGGAAAGAGGCGCGGGCGCCGCCCCCTTCCACAGCGCGGCCAATTCAATGTGGGTTTATATTAATTTTGCGGCTGGCCGACTTTTTGGGTTCGGTTTTCGGCAGGCGCAAAGTCAATATCCCGTCTTTGTAAGACGCTTGGATGTCGGCCTCTTTTACATCTTCCGGCAATCGGAAGGAGCGCTCGAATGAACCGTAGCGGCGTTCGGAAAAGTAATAATTCTTGTCCTTTTCCTCGTGTTCGGAGCGTTTTTCACCTCGAATCGTCAAATTGTTGTTTTCGATGGTTACTTCAACGTCCTTTTCACTCACGCCCGGCAGTTCGACGCGGATTTCATAACAATCCTCCTTATTGAGCGCGTCGGCATTTGGCGAAAAGAAATTGGAAATAACCGATCCGAACTCCCGCAGCGGGTCAAAAAACCGTGGCCAGAAATGATCATTTCCCGTTACAGACAAGGTTCTGGATTTATCAGGCATGCTCCATTCCTCCATGATTTGACAACATCTCCAAGTTAGGGTGCATTACTTGAATTAGTCGCGCTTTGACCTTGATCAAGCATGTAGAGGAGATTTTTTTGTCTGGTACAACCAAACACAAAATCGATGCGTGGATATTTGACCGCGCGCTGCCCCACTGGCATACGCACGGGGTGGACCGCGAATTCGGTGGGTTTACGGAACGGCTCGCGCTTTCAGGCGTGCCGGACGCGGTTGATTTCAAACGTATCCGCGTGCAGGCCCGGCAAATTTATGTTTTTTCCCATGCAGCGTTGATCGATCCTGATCCAGATCGCCAGTTACGGTGGCGTGACGCGGCAAAGCAGGGCTTCGATTTTTTGATACAGAATTACTGGCAGGGACCAGCGCGGGGATGGGCCAAGACCGTCAGCCCTGACGGGCGCCTGCTGGATACAGCTGCGGACAGTTATGATCAGGCGTTCATGCTGTTTGCAGGCGCATGGCATTACCGCGCATCACGCGATGCGCGCGCGCTGGAAATAGTAAAGCAGACACTGGAATTTTTTGACAATCATCTAGCCTGCACAGAGCATGGCGGTTATTTTGAAGGGCTTTCACCAACGGGCGAATTGTTGCGTGGCCCTCCGCGGTTGCAAAACCCGCACATGCACATGCTCGAAGCCATGCTGGCGCTGCATCAGGCAACCGGTGACGGCGCGTATCTAAAACGCGGTGAGCACCTGTTCAATATATTCCGCACACGGTTTTTTGACATGAAGACAAACAGCCTGGGGGAATATTTCACACACGACTGGTCGCCAGTGGACGGTCCGCAAGGACAAATTGTCGAGCCGGGACACCATTTTGAATGGTCGTGGATTTTGCACAATTATGCCAGACTCTCGGGCGACGCGCGCGCCCATGATGTGGCGCATCTGGTCTTTGAATTTGCCCGCAAGCATGGCGTCAATCCGCAAAGCAACCTTACCTATGACGAAATTGACCGCAGCGGCGCAAAGCTGCGCCCCAGCCACCGCCTGTGGCCACAAACCGAGGCCATAAAGGCCTATGTCGCCACCGCCGAACATGGACCGTCTGCTGAAGTCCGTGCCGCGGCGCATGCGCGCATCGCGCCAGCGGTTGACGCTATTTTTGACAATTATTTCATTCCGGGCAGCGGCGTCTGGAATGATCAGCTTGACGCATCCGGAAAATCCGTCTCGACATACATACCCGCCACCTCGCTGTATCACCTGTTCCTGGCCTTTGCCGAAACCTTGCGCTTTTATGACGCAAATAGATCCATCTGATCGCCAGGACGGGGTGGCGCGCGAAACTGTGAAATATCAAGTTTGCGGATCGTTGCACTAAATCCAATTCTGCGCACCGCAATTTGAAAACGCGCCGCGATCATATCCGCATAGGGGCCGCGCCCGCGCATACGGGTATGAAACGCGGCCTCATAATCCTTGCCGCCGCGCACATCGCGCACCAGCGACATGACCTTGTCGGCGCGATCGGGAAATTCGTGCACCAGCCACTCGCGAAACAGCGTTTTTATTTCCAGCGGCAGGCGCAACATGACAAAGCCCGCACTTTGCGCGCCCGCCTTGCGCGCCGCCTCCAGAATGGATTCGATCTCCATATCATTAATGGCAGGAATAACCGGCGCGACCATAACCCCGGTAGGGATGCCTGATTCGCTTAAATTTTGTATGGTTTGCAGCCGCCGGCACGGCGTCGCGGCGCGCGGCTCCATACGCCGCGACAGCCCGCGATCCAGCGTCGTTACCGAGACAAAAACCTTGGCCAGCCCGCGCGCCGCCATGCTGGATAGAATATCAATATCGCGGGTGATCAGCGCCGATTTGGTGACAATCGATACCGGGTGATTAAAACGGTTCAGCACTTCTAGTATGCCGCGTGTGATGCGGTATTGTTTTTCGACCGGCTGATAAACATCCGTGTTGGTGCCCATGGCGATGGGCTGGGGCCGGTAATTTGGATTGCGCAGCTCCTTTTCCAGCAACGCAGGCGCGTCTGGCTTCGCCAGCAACCTGCTTTCAAAATCCAGGCCCGGCGACAACCCCAGAAAGGCGTGCGTCGGCCGGGCAAAACAATAAATGCAGCCATGTTCACAGCCGCGATAGGCGTTAATCGAACGGTCAAAGGGAATATCGGGTGACGTATTGCGCGCGATAATGGTGCGCGTCGTATCCAGCATTACGCTGGTCTGGCGCGATGGAGGCTGCGTATCCAGCAGTCCCCAGCCATCGTCCAGCGTCACATGGTGAAGCGGTTCATAGCGCCCACTGGCATTGGATATCGCGCCCCTGCCCCGCCGCCCTTCCGGATGCACAACCGGATGCACAACCGCTGCCCCGTCACGCACCTGCGCCAATGTCTGGTCCATCATGGCCCCCTGGAATATATCAT
>JAUSQH010000265.1 GCA_030652895.1 Alphaproteobacteria bacterium | reverse complement strand
AGGCCGATCTTGTCGGCGAAAATTTCATCGCCTTCATTGTCCACCACGCCACAGCGGTCGCCGTCGCCATCAAACGCCAGGCCCACATCCGCCTTTGCCGCCAGCACCGCATCGCGCAGGGCATGCAACATCTTCATATCTTCCGGGTTCGGATTATGATTGGGAAAGGTGAAATCAAGGCCGCAATCCAGTTCCACAACCTCGGCCCCAATGGCGCGCAGCGCATCGGGGGCGAACAGACCGGCGGTGCCATTGCCACAGGCCGCCACTACTTTCAGTTTGTGCTTCAGCTTGAAATTTCTTGTCATGTCGGCAAGATATTTAGCGCGAAGATCGGGAATGAATTTATAGGCGCCGCGCCCTTCAATGAAATTGGCGGACAGAACAATCTCCTTGAGCTGCGCCATCTGGTCCGGGCCGTGGGTCAGCGGGCGCTCCATGCCGATCTTCACCCCGGTCCAGCCATTGTCGTTATGGCTGGCGGTCACCATGGCGACGGCGGGCACGTCCAGCGCGAATTGCGCAAAATACGCCATCGGCGACAGCGCCAGGCCAATATCAAACACTTCACAGCCCGACGCCATCAATCCGGTGATCAGCGCATATTTGATCGACTGGCTGTAGGACCGGTAATCATGCCCGACCACGACGGCGGGGCGAATGCCCAGCCGGCTCATCTGGGTGGCGATGCCCATGCCCAGTGCCTGAATGCCCATCAGATTGACATCCTGCGGGAATAGCCAGCGCGCGTCATATTCGCGAAACCCGGTGGCGGCGGCCAGCGGCGTTACTTCGAATTCAGGCGTGTTCGACTTCAGATTTTCTTGCGGCTTGGGAAACATACGGGAGTCCTGTCAGGTGGGTTGATACGCATTCTTAAGCTTGGGAGCAACGTAATGCCAGGGATAGATTAAACGTCATTTATGTGGCTGGAGGGCGGTAACAGCACGGTATGGGTGATCACTGGTTTGTCCGGCTGCCAGAGATGCAAATGATAGCCTGGCGGTTCATTACTGTAGAAAAATGGCGTTCTGGGGGCGATGGCCAGTCCGAAAGTGACAGCCGTACTTGGGCAGACGCTGCCGATGGCGTGGGCAAAATTCACCTGAATGTTGCGGTGCAGATGGCCGCTTATCACACGAAGCACGTTGGGATAACGCGCGACGAGCCTGCCAAGTTCCGGGCCGTCCGCGCAAAAGAAATTATTGATGAAGCGTGCGCCCGTGGCGAATGGCGGGTGATGCAGCGCTATAATCGCAGGTTGTTGTGGCGCGGCAGCAAGTTGCGTGTCCAGCCATGCAAGCTGCGCCGCACCGATTGTGCCCTCGTCATTTCCCGCAATGATGCTGTCCAGCATGATGATCTGCAAACCATCGCACGCAATCACATGGTTCATACGCTCGTGACCGGTAAACAGATATTCATGCTCCGGAAAAAATTCACGCATCAAGGCGCGGTCGTCGTGATTTCCGGGCATCAGATATACTGGAGCCTGTAATGGCGCCAGCAACTCACGCAAAAGCGCGTACGCTTCACGTTCGCCTCTATTCACCAGATCGCCGGTGGCCAGCACCAAGTCGGGCTTCAGCGCGTTCAACTGGGTTATGCAGGTTTCCAGATTTCCTGCAGTGTCAAACTTGCCCTTCAGCAGGCGGCGGTCTGGCTGTATGTGCATATCGCTGATTTGCGCGATGATCATGACGCCTCTTTTCGCAAAAAGTTAGTCGCGCAGAATAAGCACACCATCGCTCATTTCAAAACTGCCGATTGAGTTCAGAAATGTCATGCCGAGCAAAGACTGGTCCAGGCCTTCGCGCACCACAACCGCCGGGACTTTATTCCGGCTGATCGAACCGATGGAAAGTTCGTCCAGGGTCACGCGCGCTGCGAAATTTCTGCCATTTGCCGTACTGACCGTAATATCGAAATCAAGTTTTTCCAAATCTATACCCAAGCGTTGGGCGTCAAAGGCGCTCAAGGCGACCATCGACGCGCCTGTATCGACCAGAAACCGCACATGCGTACCATTCACGGCGGCGTCCGCCAGGAAATGCCCGCCTTCTATTGCACTGAGATAAACCGTGCCATGGGGCGTTCTGGCGGCGGGGGTGGCGGTTGGCGGAGCGGACATTGGCACCGTTGGCAGGGTGACGCCCGCGACGCGAAACGCCATGCCCATAAATTCATAGCGGTAGGCATAGAGGGTCAGCGTGACCACGAGCAGGGCCGCCCAGATCAGCGCCTGTTTGAGGGCGAGGCTGGCGCCGCCAGTCCAGCCCATCACGAAACCGCTTGCCACCAGTGTCAGGAGCAGAACGCCATGCACCAGCCGGATTTGCTCACTTTGTGACCCCAGCGCGCCAGGAAATTTCTGAAACAGAAAAAACAGGCCACCGGCGATCAGTATTAACATCAGGGCGGCAAGGCCCAGCCGGTTGGACGACATTGGCGTACACTCCAGAATCACCGTTCAGGGGCGGAATATAGAGCGGCAAATCAGGAATAAGGGTTAACGTCCGCCTATTCGTAGTCGAAAGGCGAAATATTGAACTCTCCCCCGTCAGCGTAAAAATCCGCCCTGCGCGCGCCAAGCCTGCCCAGCACAGCGTCACGCTCATCGTCTGTATAGCGCAACCAGCGTGCAATCTCTTCGGGGTTGCGAAAACAGCCCGCGCAAAAACCGGTCTGCGGGTTCAACTGGCAGACCTGTATACAGGGGGACTGGCGTTGTGGGGACAGGGCCATAGCATCACTCTCTGGAAATCTCTACATCACTAAATCTATGCTAATAGATTCAGATTTTCAAGTGTTTCCAGCGCGTATGCCGCCGAACAATGCGTGAAGAAATGGCTCCCCGGGCCGGATTCGAACCAGCGACCAACCGGTTAACAGCCGGTTGCTCTACCACTGAGCTACCGAGGAACAGACGCCAAAACAAAGCGATTGGCGGCGATCAGCACGCTGGCTATAGCAAACTGTTCGCCCTTGCACCACCCCTAAATGTGGCTAACAAACAACGGGACTTGCAATCTTGCCAGTTTGCGGACAATAAGCGCTATGACCGACCTTCGTATTGGCAATCGCACGTTCAAGCTGCCGCAATCGCGCACCCTGCGTATTGTTGTGGGGGTGGCGCTGATCATTGGGGGAATCTTGGGTTTTTTGCCCATTGTGGGGTTTTGGATGATCCCGCTGGGCCTGTTGGTGCTGTCACAGGAGTTTCACCTTGTGCGCCGTTGGCGCCGCCGCGCTATTGTTAAATGGGGCCGCCATAAACAGCGCCGCGACAGAAAAGCCGATCTAGAGGACGAATATTATGACTGAGGGCGGGGTTTCCTCAGTCGCGATTTTTGCGCATTTCAGGTGGTATCTGGTCTATCGAAGATAGCCTTTTGACAATGGTGTCTTTTTTTACAATGCTCCCCGGCGCCAGAACCGCATTCGCGCCGATGCGCGCACCATCCCCGATCAGGGCGCCAAATTTATCCTGCCCGGTGTGAATATAGTTCACACCGTCAAAGCAGATAATTTCCCCAGCTTTCCATTCATTGCGAAAATTGGCAAGTATGGCTCCGGCCTCAATATTCACGTTTTCGCCAAGAATGGAGTCTCCTATGAAATTGAAATGCGCAGCCTTGCTATTGGCGCATATGAAAGAGGATTTGATCTCTGACGACGGTCCAATAATAACGTTGTGGTCCAGCCACACACCGCCACGCAAATAGGCGTAAGAGGCGACAAAACTCCCCGCCCCGATGACGCAGGGCGCTTTCAATATCGCGCCCGGCTCGACGGTCGCCGTTTCATGAATGGCGACGTCGTCAATAACGCGATAGCCGCCGGATAGAGTACCAATCCAGGATCTGACGATTTCTGCTGCATGACCGCATACCGCCCACGGCTGGGCCAGTTCATCCTGAAATATTTCCGCCGATGTGTAATCTGAAATTTTCATGTGATATCTGCTTGCGGTGGTTTGCCACCCGCAGGGCGTAGGAGGGTGGAGAAGTGAGATGAGAGTTTAAACTCGAAAAACGAAAAACCAAAAGCCCGACTGCTTTTCGGGCAGCCTGCCCGGCCGGAGGCGCTTTGCGCCGCGAGGCAAATAATGGCGGGCCATTGCCATATAGAGGCGGATGATATCAGCGTTATAGCACTATGACCTCAACACCCGTTCAATGATTCCAGCCATTGCTGATTTGAATTCAGCCGGATCGGCGCCGTTTTCGATGGCTTCAGCGGCGCGATCGAACGCTGCCGAAAGCAGGATGGCCAGAACAGACGGTCGGAAATCCATCCTGCCGGAATCGGTCATGGCCGCTTCGAGCCCCTCATAGAGAGTCCGGGCGGCATTGGCTTCATCGAGCGCAATCATTTCCGCCCTGCCGAGCACGACCGGACCTTCAATGAGAAGCAAACGCGTTCTTCCTGGAACGGTCATTGCGTCGAGATAAGCCTCGCTCCCTGCGATCAGAGCCTGTCTCGCCGGCAAACCGGATGGCGTGACGGCCTCGATCTCGTCCGCGACCGCATGGGCCTCACGCTCAAGGACGGCGCGGAAGAGTTCGCGCTTATCCTTGAAGTGATGATAGAGCGCGCCGCGCGTGATTGTGGCAGCAGCGGCTATTTCTGGCGTCGAAGTCTCTGCATATCCCTTATTGGCGAAGAGCGTCCTCGCCGCCGACAAGAGGGCGTCGCGGGTCTTGTCGCTGCGCTCTTGATTGGAGCGGTATTCCTTTTTCTTTTGCATACATTCTGCCTGTATGTTAATTTGAAGATACATACAGACTGTATGTTATTTCTGTGAGGATGAACAGCCATGAAAATCACAAGCTATTACCCCGTCGTCATGACCCGCAATGTGGCCGGTACAGCGGAATTCTACCGGAAATATTTCGGCTTCAAGCCGCTATTCACGAGTGACTGGTATGTACATCTGCAATCCAGTGATCACCCCTCGGTCAACCTCGCCATCCTGGATGGCGGACACGAAACCGTTCCCGAGGGCGCGCGCGGCCAGGTTTCAGGCCTGATCCTGAATTTTGAGGTTGAGGACCCCGACGCCGTCTACGACGATATTCGCGCGGCGGGCCTGCC
>JAUSQH010000252.1 GCA_030652895.1 Alphaproteobacteria bacterium | reverse complement strand
CGACAGCGGCGCCGACCGGGCGATACAGGATCAAAGCGAACCACCCTTCAATACGGACTGGACCAGCGCGGGGACGGGCGGCGGCAGTTTTCAGGAAAGCGATTATAATCTGGAAGAGCGTATTTCCGCTCAGGTCAGCCTGCGCGATCATCTGCTTGGCCAATTGCATCTGAGTATTCGCGATCCGCGCGCTTTGCTGATCGGCGCGCAACTCATCGATATGGTGGATGAGGCTGGTTATCTTGCAGAGACGCTGGAACGGATAGCTGCCCGCCATGGCGCATCGTTGGCGGAAGCCGCCGCCGTACTTAATATCGTTCAGGGGTTCGATCCGACCGGCGTTTGCGCCCGCAATCTTGCGGAATGTCTGGCGTTGCAATTGCGCGAACGTAACCGTCTGGACCCAGCTATGCAAATGCTGCTCGAAAACCTGCCGCTTCTGGCGCGCCACGACCGTGCCGCTCTGATGAAACTCTGCGGCGTTGACGCCGAAGACCTGAGCGACATGATTGCGGAGATCAGGGCGCTGGATCCAAAACCCGGCCTCACTTTCGGCGGTGAGCCTGCGCAGCCGGTGGTGCCTGACGTTTTTGTGCGCAGGGCGGTGGATGGCGGCTGGATGGTGGAGCTGAATTCCGCTACATTGCCAAAAGTACTGATCAATTCGCAATATTGCACGCACATCGTGAAGCAGAACATCAGTTCCCAGGACCGCACCTATATTTCAGAATGTTTGAGCAACGCCAACTGGCTGGTCAAAAGTCTGGAACAGCGCGCACGCACGATTTTGAAAGTATCCACCGAACTGGTGCGTCAGCAGGAAGGTTTTTTTGAACGTGGCGTCGCCCATCTGCGGCCGCTTAATCTGCGCACGATCGCCGACGCCATTGAAATGCACGAATCCACTGTCAGCCGCGTCACCGCAAACAAATATATCGCCACCCATCGCGGCGTCTATGACATGAAGTATTTTTTCACTGCGTCAATCGCCTCCAGCGAAGGCGGCGATGCGCATTCCGCCGAAGCCGTACGCCACAAAATCAAGGCGTTGATCGACGCCGAGCTTCCCAATAAAATCCTGTCTGATGACAGATTGGTAGCTTTATTGCGTGAATCAGGAATGGACATTGCCCGGCGTACGGTGGCGAAATACCGTGAATCCCTGCGTATTCCGTCATCGGTCGAACGCCGTCGCGCGAAACAGATGCCAGCCTGAAAACGGGCTACGCCTTAACAAGGAAGAATTTCAATGCAAATAACTGTTCACGGCAAACAGATCCAGACCGGTGAAGCGCTGCAAACCCACGTCAAAGAGCGGCTAGGCGACGCAGTAGGCAAATTTCTCGACATCCCCGGGAATGCAACCGTGACCATTTCGCGCGATGGGACGGGGTACCGGACCGATATTGTGTTACGTCTCAGTTCGGGACTGTCCGCCCAGGCGCATGCGATCGCCAACGAGGTGTACGCCAGCGCTGATTCCGCTTCCGATCGTATGGCGAAACAGTTGCGGCGTTATAAAACGCGGCTGAAGGACCATCATAAGCGCACGGATCAGACGCCGCCGCCGCTCGAGGAAGCACAAAGTTTCATACTTGCTGCCGAAAAAGAGGACACGGGTGACGACGATTTGGCAGCCGCCAAGCCCCTGATCATAGCCGAGACCCAGACAGATATTAAAACCCTGGCCGTCAGTGAAGCCGTCATGCATCTGGAATTGAGTGATGACCCGGCTCTGCTGTTTAGAAACCACGGAAATGGACGCTTAAACATGGTATATCTACGCAGCGATGGTAATATAGGCTGGATAGATCCCAAATCCTGAACAGACCCCTTAACCCCTGACTCCGGAATTTGCTTTCCCGGTTAAAACACGCTATCGGGGGGGGCATTTGAAGGTATGGCAGGGCACATGGCGCCGGTTGAGTTTTACAGAATATGCCATCCAGGTTACCAGAATCTTGAGGAACATAATTGATGTCGCTTGCAGATATCTTAAAGCCTGAAGGGGTGGTCGCAAGTCTGCGCGCACGCGGAAAAAAGCAGGCCCTCCAGGAATTGAGCACGATAGCAAGTAAACTGTGCGGGTTTGATGCGCAGCTTATTCTGGATAAATTATTGGAGCGCGAACGTCTTGGCACGACGGGTGTCGGGCAGGGCATCGCTATTCCACACGCCAAATTCGCAGAGGCTACGGATGTCGTGGGCGTATTCGCAAGACTGGACCAGCCATTGGATTTTGAATCCATTGACGATCGTCCGGTCGACCTGATTTTTCTACTGATTGCGCCGGAGGCCGGCGGCGCGGAACATCTGCGTGCTCTGGCGCGCGTGTCCCGGCTGTTGCGCAACCAGGAGCTCTGCCAAAAGTTGCGTGGCTCGCATGAGCGCGCTGCGCTTTATGCACTGCTCACCGAGCCAACCGCATCCTCGTCTTCATCATCCGCGGCTTAAGGCGGCCTTATCCGTTCAACTGGAACTATGCCGGCGTCCAATAGACGTCATCCGCCCGAGAACCCGTTGATGCAGCCTTGAACCCCATTTGTTGTGCCCCGGACAAACCGGGACACAGCGCTCAGAAAATCAGATACACTGCCAACTTGATCACAAATTGCTTCAGGCCGCCGTCGCCTTCAATTCGGTCTGTAGGAACTGCAGCGTCAAGTCGCGGTCGCCGACGCCCAACAGGGTGCAGTTCAGATCAGTGACGCCGATGTCACGCAGGCGTCGGATTGAGGCGCTGATTTCCTTCTCGGTGCCGACACAGGCGATGTCCGACGGGTTTTTGGCGCCCTCCCGGTCCAGCATGGCGCGATAGGACGGCAGGGTGCCGTACATTTTCAAACCGCGATCCAGGCGTTCGCGCACAGCCTCCTTGTCCGGCACCAGCGCAAAGGGCATGCCCGCAACAATACGTGGGGCGGGCTTTCCGGCCTCCTTCGCAGCCGCGCTGATTTTCGGGATGATGTGTGTTTCCAGCGTCTTTGGCCCGGTCATCCAGGTGATCGTGCCATCTGCATGGGTACCCGCAATTTTCAGCATCAGATCGCCCAGGGCGGCCACCACCAACGGCACGCCTTTTGATTCGGCTACGCTGATCTGTCCGTTGGTCTTGTACAATTCGCCAGAGAACTGCACTTTTTCATTGCGCAGCAGCGGTGACAGAATTTGCAGATATTCGCGCATATGCCGCGCAGGTTTGTCGAATGACATGCCCAGCATGCCTTCAATGATCGGCTTGTGCGACAGGCCAATGCCAAGAATGAAGCGCCCGCCGGAGGCGGCCTGCGCCGTGGCCGCTTCCTGCGCCATGATCAGAGGGTGGCGCGGATAGGTCGGCACTACCGCCGTGCCAAGTTTGATGCGCTTTGTTTCACGCCCGATCAGCGCCATCGACATGATAGCGTCCAAGCCAAACATATTGGCAATCCATAAACTGTCAAAACCCATTTCTTCGACGCGCTTGGCCTGCGCGATTAACCCGTCAATTGTGGATTCCGGCCCGATGCCTGCTGTATTGATGCCTATTTTCATCGCTCTTTGCTCCCTGGCTGTTATTTTTTGTGTTTATTCCAGGCCTGCAACGCTTTGCCAAACGCCTGGAAGATTGCCGCATAGACCGGGTTTTCACCGGCCCGCCATTCCGGATGCCACTGTACACCAAGTGTAAAGCCCGGCGCACCGTCAATCGACACGGCCTCTATGGCGCCATCGGGCGCCACCGCCTCCACCTGCAAAGTTTCCGCCAACCGGTCAATGCCCTGGTTGTGCACCGAATTCACCTTGAACGTCCCCGCGCCCACGATGGCTGCAAGACTTGTTTGGGCCCGCACGGTGACGTCATGCGCCAACGCGTAACGGCGATCTGGTTCCGCCGCCGGACTTTCCAGATGCCCGTCAAGATGATTATGCCGGCCCGGAAGCTCATGCACGAATGGATGCAACGTACCGCCAAAGGCGACATTCAGTTCCTGCATGCCGCGACATACCGCCAGCAGTGGCATGCCCATGGCCACGGTGGCCCGGATCAGGGGTAATGTCAGGGCATCGCGTTGCGGATCGGCGGCAGTGCCGGCGCGCGCGGGCGGACCGCCGTAAATTTCCGGTGCGACATTTGACGGTGAACCGGGCAGGAAAATACCGTCCACAACACCAAGAATTTGTGCGACGTCAAGCGGCTCCCGGGTGACAGGAATAAGCAGCGGTAAAGCGCCACTTACATCGCGCACCGCATCAATATATTTTTCCCCCACCGCATGAAACGGCAGATCGCCGATTATTTTCAGATCGCAGGGAACGCCAACAATCAGAGGCCGTTTTTTGGATCGCGTCATAAAGCGTGTCTTGTGGTTATTATTCAGCGCCTGATCTTTGATCCGGGGGCGGGGTCAAGCAAGATGAATAATTTGGGGTCAAGCGGCCCGGTTGCGCGCAGATCATTCAAACCAATTTGTGTGGTCAGGCCCTGGGCGTCAAGCACCACCCATTGCCGCAGTTCCAGGTTCTCGTCTCCGCGATCCAGAAAAGTCAGCGTGATTTCGCCTTTTTCCGGCGCTTTCGGATCGCGCACCCGCACCCGCAGCAATCCGGTTTCGCGCTTGACAGCGACGACTTCGCGCGCCGCGCCCAGGGTGACCTTGTCAGACAATAAAGGACTGAGCGGGGTGGAGCCAATGGGGTAGCGATCAATCATCGCATCCGCACCATCGCGCACAGCAACCGATGTGCCATCGGCAACGATCAGCAGATCGTCGGGGGGTGCATATTCAAAGCGCATGCGCCCGGGCCGGTTGAGATAGAAATTACCGCGGCTGACAGCCCCGTCAGGGGCGATCTGCATAAAGCCCGCCTGCAAACGGTCCAGCTGATTGAGATAGGTGTTTACCCGGTCGAGATCGGCGCGTTGCTGCGCATTCAGGCCTGCCAGCGGATCGCCTTGCGCCAAGGCGGGCGCGTACATCGCCGCGCCAATTAACATGGCCAGCATGAAGGCGTACAAAAAGCGGCGGCGAGGAACGAGCATGCGGTATTCTAGCGTAATTTGCCCCGCAATTGCACCAGTTAGTTCTGGAGGCGCAGTTCAGCGCGCGGCAGCAGCGAGGGCCTCGTTCGCCACCCGGTAGGCGATATGCTCGATCAGGAAATCACTGGAATCGGTGAGGATCAGGCCGGGTTCAATTTCCACACCGCTTTCTGTGACATAAGGAGTGGCGAATAATTCCAGCCGGTCAAACGGCGCATACGCAACGATTTCTAGCCGCAAAACACCCTCTGGTGAATTTGGTGAAAACCAGCCTTGTCCCACCAGGTTATTGCCGCGATAGGCCCGCCACCCTCCGCGCTCATGATAGGCCGTACCGTCGAATTCAGCCTCATTGCGATAGAAATAGGCCAGATCAAGCTGCGTTTGTATGACTCCCCGTTCAAAGGCGAATATTATCACCTCGGAGCGGTTTCGCACGGGATCAAAACCGGTCTCTTCCTTGATGGCGGGTGCGCTGGCCTGGGCGCCGTTAGCGCCAATCCCATCACGGTGCCGTCCAACGGCGCTGGCGCTGGGCGCGTCATCGCCAATATTCTGTGCCAGGATTTGCAGCCCGCCGTTCATGGTGGACATATCACCGTTCAAATTGACTTGCAGCCAAGCCTGGCGGTGATTATCCGTTCGTTCGCTTGACGGTGTTTGAGCAACGGCCGCGCTAGCGGCGCAGAGTGCGGTTAGGAAGATAAACCTGAACGCATGCTTTCTCATGACCAGACCCCCCCATTTATTTTTTTTATTTCTTCTTGTTGTGATTGCAACACACTCAGTCCCCTGCATGCAAGATGATTCCATGCGACGCCTAACGTGTGATAAAAGCCAGGAGATAAAAATTAGCCGGGAGAAAATCAATGCGGGCGATGATGGTGCGCGAAAACAGTCTTGATATGTCAGTGATGCGGCTGGAAGAAGTGGAGTTGCCGCCACCCGGCGAAAAGGAAGTGCGGGTGCGCATTCGTGCGGCGTCGACACAGTTTCCCGACATTCTGATGATCCAGAAAAAATATCAGTATCAGCCGCCGCTGCCATATATTCCGGGTACGGAGTTTGCCGGTGATGTGGTGGCGTTGGGTGATGGCGTCACGCAGTGGAAAATAGGTGATGCCGTGGTGGCTGGTATGTTGACCGGTGGCGGTTTCGCCGAAGAGGTGAATGTCTATGAAAGCAGTTTGCGCCGCAAGCCGACGCCGCTTACCTACGGTCAGGCCTGTTCGTTCCGCTCCGCCTATCTGACGGCGCAGGTGTCGCTGATCCGGCGCGGTGAATTGCAGCCCGGCGAAACCTTGCTGGTACATGGTGCGGCGGGAGGTGTTGGGCTGGCGGCTGTCGAGGTGGGCAAGATGCTGGGCGCCAAAGTCATCGGCACGGGCAGCACGGATGCCAAGCTGGCCGTCGTAACGAAGTACGGCGCGGATCACGTAATCAATTACGGCGCAGATTTCAAAAAGGGCTTTCGCGAAAAAGTGAAGGAACTCACCGGCGGCAATGGCGCCGATGTAATTTATGACCCGGTCGGCGGCGACGTGTTCGATGAATCGGTGCGCTGCATCAACTGGGGCGGGCGCTTGCTGATCATCGGTTTTACCTCGGGACGTATTCCCTCCGCGCCGGTGAACATGCCACTGATAAAAGGCTTTTCCATTGTCGGTGTGCGCGCCGGTGAATATGGCCGCAAAGATCCACAAAAGGGGCGCGAGAATATCGCCATGGTTGATAGGTGGGCGGAAGAAGGCAAGATCAATCCCTATGTCTGCGCCGAGATTCCGCTGGAACGCGCCCATGAGGCCCTGGCGATGATCCAGGACCGCACGGTGGTGGGCCGTGTTGTGGTGGTGATGTAGGGGTTTTTACCCGCCTTTTTTCTTGGCGGGGGCCTCGTCTTCCAGTTTCACCGCTACAAAGCGCAAGTCGCCGCCACGATACAGCAGCAGCAGCACGGATTTTTTCCCCGCCTTCTTCGCTTCGGCGACCTTGTCTTTTACTTCTTGCGTGGTGCGTACTTCCTGCTGCGCGACCTCGACAATCACGTCGCCGGGACGCACACCTTTCTCACGCGCGGGGCCAGCGTCAGCAACCGCGACCACCGCAACGCCATTCACATCGTCGCCAACCTCAAACTGCTCGCGTACCGACATGCTCAAGGGCGCCAGCATCAGGCCCAAATCTTCAACTTCAGTGCCTGCGGACTGCGGGCTGGATGGTTCACCGCCAGTGTCCTCGCCTGAGGCAGATTTTTCAAAATCTTCCAGTCGTCCGAGAATAACGCGGAAATTCTTTTCCTTGCCATCGCGCCATACCACGACATCAACTTCTTTACCAACGGCGGTTTCCGCAACGATACGGGGCAGGTCGCTCATTTCCGGTACGGACTGGCCGTTAAACCGGATTATTACGTCTCCCGCCTTGATCCCCGCCGTCGCCGCAGGCCCCTTGGGTGTAACCTCCGCGATCAGTGCGCCGCGCGGCCGCCGCAGGCCAAAACTTTCAGCCAGTTCTTCCGTGACCGATTGAATACGCACGCCAAGCCAACCACGACGTGTTTCGCCAAACTCCTGTAACTGCGTCACCACATTACTCACAATGTCAGACGGAATGGCGAAGCCAATACCGATTGAACCGCCCGAGGGAGAAATGATTGCGGTGTTCACGCCGATTACAGCGCCATCCATATCAAATAATGGGCCGCCGGAATTGCCACGATTAATGGCCGCATCGGTTTGAAGGAATGAATCATACGGCCCGGAATTAATATTGCGATTTTGCGCCGAAATAATGCCGGCCGACACCGATCCACCGAGGCCGAACGGATTGCCGATTGCAAGAACCCAGTCCCCCACCCTCATTTTCGACGAGGCGCCGAACTTGACAAAAGGCAGGGGTTTCTTGGTTTCAACCTGTAACACCGCCAGATCTGTTTTCAGATCGCGGCCAAGAACTTTGGCTGGCAATTGTGTGCCATCGCTGAAGTTCACGGTGATTTCGTCGGCTTTGCCTATGACGTGATTATTGGTGACGATAATTCCAGAAGGATCGATAACAAAACCCGACCCGAGCGAAGACACCTTGCGTGGTTGCCCGAGATCTCCCTGCCGGTCAAAAAAGTCTTTGAACAAATCTTCGAACGGCGAGCCGGGCGGAAACTGCGGCATATCGTTCATTTCCGGCGACTTCACCGTTTGCGAGGTGGCGACATTTACCACTGCGGGCGTCAGGCGCGACGCCAGATCGGCGAAACTGTCCGGTGCAGGACGGGCTTGAGCGGCGGCGGCCATCAATAAATTTGCGGTCAAAACCAGGGCCACCACCATGCCGAACATCTTACCGAAAGCCCGCAATTGCATATTCACAATCCCTTTAACAGTCATAGTTTTCTTCAAGGCTACAGACCACGCCTACCCCCTCCGAATATGAAGTAAATGCGGCCAAATTTCGGCGTTTTATATATTTATCGCGTTCCCGCAGCGCTGCCTTTACCACTCAGGTCAATAAAGTAGCGGAAGAATTCACTGTCCGGCGACAATATCATCGTGGTGTCCGCGGGTTTGAAAGCTTTCTCATAGGCGCTCATCGAACGATAGAAAGCGAAAAAATCCGGGTCCTTGCCGACTGCTTCGGCAAAAATGCGGTTACGTTCACCATCGCCCTTACCCCGGATGATCTCTGAATCGCGCTTGGCTTCCGCCAGCAGCACGGTTTTTTCGCGATCTGCGCGTGACCGGATACGTTGGGCGATTTCCGCGCCTTGCGCTCGTGCCTCGCGTGCCTCGCGCTCGCGCTCGGTTTGCATGCGGCGGTAAATCGCCTGACTGTTGGCCTCGGGCAGATCAGTCCGGCGGATGCGCACATCCAGAACTTCGATGCCGAATTGCTCAGCCTCGTTATTGACCCGATCGCGGATCAGATTCATCAGCGTGCTTCGCTCACCGGAAAGAATTGTAAAGAAACTTTCCTTGCCCAGCACTTGCCGCAGCCCGGCATTGAGCAGGGTGGAAAGCCGCGCATCCACGCCGACCAAAGTCACCACTGTCTGGCGGAATTTCAGCGGGTCGGTAATGCGATAACGCGCGAAGGCGTCCACGACCAGACGTTTTTGGTCTGACGCGATGACTTCTGCCTCTGGAATGTCAAAGTCCAGGATGCGTTTGTCATAAAAAGTCACATTCTGCACAAAAGGCAGTTTCCAGTTAAGCCCCGGTTCGCTTATTGCGCGCTTGGGATCGCCGAATTGCAGCACTAGCGCCTGTTCAGTCTGGTGCACGGTAAATAAGGTTGAATAAGCCAGAACCACCAGGGCGCCAGCGATAATCAGCAATATGGGGATGCTTTTATTCATTGTGCCGTCTCTCCCGTCTGTGCGCGACTACGCAATTCTGGTAACGGCAGATAGGGCACCATGCCGCTGCCTTTTGGATCTGTGATCACAACCTTGTTCATGTCGGCCAGCACCTTCTCCATGGTCTCGAGATATATGCGATTTTTCGTCACTTCCTTGGCTTTTATGTATTGGTCATAAACGGCTGTGAAGCGTTGCGCGTCACCATTGGCCTCAGCGATCGTCTGCTGCATATAGGCTTGCGCATTCTGGTCGATCTGTGCCGCCTCGCCGCGGGCGCGGGGAATAATGTCGTTGGCGTAGGCTTCCGCTTCGTTGCGCTGGCGTTCCAGATCGGCGCGCGCCGCCTGTACGTCGCGGAACGCATCGATTACCGCGATGGGCGGGTCAACCTTCTGTAACTGGACCTGACGGATTTCAATACCGGCTTTGTAGTTGTCCAACACCTGCTGGGTCAGCAGCATGACATCCTGTTCAATCTGGTTACGCGCTTCGGTCAGAATGGGGGTGATCTCCATACGGCCGATGACTTCGCGCATGGCGCTTTGCGCCACCGCTTTCACATTCTCCGCCGGACCGGCCATATTGAACAAAAATTTCTCCGCGTCCCGTATGCGCCAGAACACTGAGAAATCCACGTCGACAATATTTTCGTCACCCGTAAGCATCAGACTTTCCTGCGGCACATCCTGGGTACGATCCGGGTTGCGGCCATCGGTAAACGGGCGAAAGCCGACATCGACCCGGTTGACATTGGTCACAGGCGGCGTCAGCACCGATTCTATGGGGTAGGGAAGATGGTAGTTCAAGCCAGGCTGGGTAATTTCAGAAAATTTTCCAAAGCGCAGCACCACGCCCTGCTCGTCTGTCTTTACCGTATAAAAACCGGTCGCAAGCCACAGTCCGGCAATCAGTATTGCGATCAGACCCAAGCCTCCGCCGCCGATTCTGCCATTCGGGAACAGGTTTTGCAACCGCTCCTGCATCTGCCGCAGCATGGCCTCAATGTCCGGGGGCTGTTGTCCACCGCCGGGGCCCTGTCCGCCACCCCACGGGCCACGCGGGCCTTGCGGGCCCCCGCCGCCGCCATTGCCGCCACCGGGCTTTTTGCCCCAGGGTCCACGATTTCCGGAATTGCCGTCACCGTCATTGTTCCAGGGCATAAAAATTCAGCTCCGTTGTTGTGGTCCCGGCGTCCATTCAATTCTAACGTTCGCATAGGCGCTAGCCATAAGATTTTGCGGACTTCGGAATCAGGACACCAGAAAATTTATAATTCTACTGTGGTTTAGATTTTGAAGTTTCCAAAGCACACCTAGCGCTAAAACAGCAGGACCTTCAAAATCACCATACCAGGGCGTATTGGCTTTAAGCCTGATGCGGGTTATATGACAGACATGCCTGCGAAGCAATCGCATCGCCAGTCTAGAGTAATTTTCAGGCAGTTTGAACCATCCAGTTCAAACTAAATGGATGTTCCAACAGGTGTGCGTTGATTGCCTGTATTTTAATAAGACGGATAGGATGTAGATTACATGGCTGACCGTGCACAAGTTCTGCAAGCCTTGTCCCAGGTCATCGACCCGGATAAGGGTGCAGATGTCGTCAGCCTCGGGATGGTGCAGGGGCTGGTCGTCAAAGACAGCGAAATTGGCTTTTCACTCGAAGTATCGCCGAGCGAGGGGGTAGCCAAGGAACCGCTGCGCATGGCCTGTATTGACGTGCTGCGCGCCCTGCCAGGTGTCACTAAGGTCGCGGTGGTGCTGACCGCGCACAGTGATAGTCCGTCGCGTGTCGCTGCGACTCCGCAGGCCCATAGCCATAAACATGGCCACAGTCACACACATGCTCCAGGGCCGGCGGTAAAAAAGGCGGCAACGGCGGGTGAGAAACAAACCATTCCGGGCATCAAAGCGATTATAGCTGTCGCCAGCGGCAAGGGCGGCGTCGGCAAATCCACCACCGCCGTCAATCTGGCGCTGGCACTGGCCGTCGAAGGCGCGCGCGTCGGCATGCTCGACGCCGACATCTACGGGCCGTCGCAACCGACCATGCTCGGGATTACCGATAAGCCCGAATCCACCGATGGCAAGAACCTCGAGCCGCTGATCGGCCACGGCATCCAGGCGATGTCGATCGGCTTTTTGATCGACGTCGAAACCCCCATGGTGTGGCGCGGCCCGATGGTGACCCAGGCGCTGGAGCAGCTGCTGAACAACACCAACTGGAGCGAACTCGACTATCTGGTGGTCGACCTGCCGCCCGGCACCGGCGACATCCAGTTGACGCTGGCGCAGCGTGTGCCGGTGACCGGCGCGGTGATCGTCACCACGCCGCAGGACATCGCGCTGATCGACGCGCGCAAGGGCCTGAAAATGTTCGAGAAGGTCGGCATCCCGATCCTCGGCGTGGTCGAAAACATGAGCCTGCACATCTGCTCGAACTGCGGCCA
>JAUSQH010000249.1 GCA_030652895.1 Alphaproteobacteria bacterium | reverse complement strand
TCGTCGCGGAACTTCCACTGAATATGATACAGATTGCGCGGCAGATCGCGATAGCTGCGCACCGTATTGCGGAAAATATCGGTGATCATCTCTTCATTGGTCGGGCCGAACAGCATATCGCGCTCATGGCGGTCCGTGATGCGCAGCATCTCTTTGCCGTAATCCTCATAGCGGCCGCTTTCGCGCCACAGATCAGCCGATTGAATGGTCGGCATCAGCAATTCGATGGCGCCCGCGCGGTTCTGCTCTTCACGCACAATGGTCTCGATCTTGCGCAAGACCCGCAACCCCAGCGGCAGCCAGGCATAAATACCGGCGCTCATCTGGCGAATCATGCCCGCACGCAGCATCAGCCGGTGCGAGACGATTTGCGCCTCGGCGGGGTCTTCTTTCAGTACGGGCAGAAAGAATTGCGATAGCTTCATGGGTGGCCTGCTTTCCTTACCGGATGTAAAGGAGACTTTTAGGCAATGGCATGCAGATAAGCAATCATCTGGCAATGCGGCGTCATCAGGGCGCGGACGGCTACGGGTCCGGTTGCGCACATTCCGGCGAGGCGGTTCCCGGCGCGCTGCGGTACAGGGGCTGGCCATTGAAGTTCAGCGCCGTGTCACCCTCCAGGTCCCTTACTTCAACCCTGCCAATTTTGGCGCGGGGCTGATATAAGGCGGGGCCCTGCTGGCCAGCAACACTGCCGGACAGATCGGCGTCTATCTCGATATCAAAATTTTGTGGCGTGCCCGCCGCCATTGCCGATCCTTCCAGATCGGCGGGAACCACCGGCTCGCCGCCCACGACATCGCGGCCCGGCTGATAGGTTACGTCCGCATCGGGCACATGGCGCTCGATCACCTGGCATTTCGTGGTTTGTGTAACGTCAAGCTGCGCCGCCCGTACCGGCAGCGCAAGGACAACGACAAGGACAAGGATTGATGACACGAAGAGTGGATTAGACATACGGCACTATGTAAGCCAATTAAATTAATATTTTATGCATCCAATGTAATGAAGGTGATGTTGCGCTGCGCATACACGTATAAGTTCAGATAGTGGCAGTAGTTTTTTGAACAGTATTTAGAAAATTACAAAAAAAATTTCAAATATTCTGTTTTATTGCGTGACTCTTTCGAAAAGGCAGAATAAATTGCCTATTAACAAAGAGGCATTGCCACACAGTATGGCTGGCCCGAGTTTAGGGGGAAAACATCCGGGGGCGCGACAGCGGCCCGCCACTCTACGGACCTCAGGGTATAACATCCGAATGGCGCTGTTTTGGTGGGGGTGCAATAATAAGAATAACCAAACATATGCAAGTCTTTCGAGTCTTGCTTTTTTTTGTCTTATTCTTTGACTTTTATTATGGCCAGCAG
>JAUSQH010000245.1 GCA_030652895.1 Alphaproteobacteria bacterium | reverse complement strand
ATGGTGTGCCGCGAAAACAAGGGCAATAGCCGCAATTTTGCGTGCTTCTATCATGGCTGGGTTTATTCCGACGAAGGCAAGCTGATCGATCAGCCGGGCAAGGAGGCCTATTGTGATAAGTTCAATGAGGATGGATCCAGCAATCTGGCGCGGCTTGAACGGCTGGAAAATTACCGGGGTCTCTATTTCATCAATTTCGACCGCAACGCGGTCAGTCTTGACAGCTATCTGGGCGGGGTGAAGGAATATATCGATCTGGTCATGGATCAGGCTGACACCAGCATGGAGATTGTGGGTGGCACACAACAATACGCCATCGACGCCAACTGGAAGCTGCTGTGTGAAAATAGCATCGACGGGTATCATGGCGGGCCGACCCATGCGACTTATATGGATTATCTGGCCAACACCGTGGGCAGCATGACCAATTCGGGGTTGGGCGGCGGCGGGCGGCAACTGGGTGGCGGCCATGCGGTAAATGAATATGCCGCCCCCTGGGGACGTCCGGTCGCGCAATCCGTTCCCGCCTGGGGCGAGGAGGGCAAACAGGACATCGCGGTGATCATGGACCGGCTGACCGCGAAATTTGGCGTGGAGCGCGCCAAACGCATCGGGCTGATGAACCGCAATATTCTGATTTTTCCGAATCTGGTGTTGAACGATATTATGGCGATCACCTTGCGTACCTTTTATCCGATTGCGCCTGACCGCATGCACGTCAACGCCTGGGCGCTGGCCCCCAAAGAAGAGAGCCCGGCGATGCGCGAACGCCGCCTGTTCAATTTTCTGGAATTTCTGGGGCCGGGCGGGTTCGCAACACCGGACGATGTGGAGGCGCTGGAAATGTGCCAGCGCGGGTATAAAAATCTGAAGGCTGTTGCCTGGAACGATATATCCAAGGGTATGAATCGCGAGGAGCCGGGCACCACCGATGAATTGCAGATGCGCGCCTTCTGGCGGCAGTGGGACACACTGATGACGCAGAAGGAGGCAGCGGAATGAGCCAGACCATGACAAAGGGCGTCAACACCCCGGAAATGACCCGCCATGATTTCGAGGATTTTCTGTATATGGAGGCAGCGCTGCTGGATGAATGGCGGTTGAACGAATGGCTGGCGCTGTTTACCGATACGGCGCGCTATATGGTGCCGTCTACCGACTGTACGGACGCCTCGACGCCTGCGAATTCGCTGTTTTATATCGCCGATGACCGCTTTCGCCTGGGTGAGCGCGTGGGCCGCCTGAATAAAAAGACCGCGCATGCCGAATGGCCGCGCTCAAAAACCCGGCACACAGTGCATAATGTCCGTATACGAAGTGTTGAGGGAGATGTCTATCAGGTGGGCTGTAACTTCGTTACCTATCGCACCAAAAACGATGTGACCAACACCTATATTGGCCATCACGAATACAAGATCGTCGTGGGTGCGGACGGGCCGAAGATTGCCGAAAAGCGCTCGGTGCTGGATCTTGACTCGATCCGTGCGCTGGGCAAGATCAGCATTATTATTTGAGGGTGTAAAAATGGGTATGGATTTCAGATACAAAAAGCTGGGCTATGTAGCGCTGAATGTCACCGACATGGAAAAGTCGGCGAAATTTTATGAAAACATGGTGGGGCTGGACCCCGCAGGCGATGGCGCGGACGGCTGCAAGTTTTTCCGCTGCAGCAATGATCATCACAACATCATTCTGTATCCGGGAAAAGTTGGCGGGCTGAAGCGTGTCGGCTGGGAAATGGAGGATGACCGCAATTTGGATATGGCGTTCGGACATTTCAGCGAGATCGGCCTGAAGCCGCACTGGCTGGACGTGGCGGAGTCGAATGCGCTGTGCCAGGGGCGCACCTTCCGTATGGTGGAACCCAATACCGGCGCGACATTTGAATATTACGCCACTATCACCCAGTTTGTGCCGAACTATTCCCAGAAAATCACCAAGATTGCGCGGCTGGGCCATGTGGTGCTGAGTGTCGTGGATTTCGACAAGACTCTGAAATTTTTCACCGAACAGTTGAACTACCGGGTGTCCGATTATATCAGCGGCATCATCGCCTTTACCCGTTGTTTCCCGAACCCCTATCATCACAGTCTGGCCATCGGCAAGGCGAATGAGAACCGGCTGAACCATGTGAATTTTATGGTCACCGATATTGATGATGTGGGCCGCGGCAATGTGCGCGCGCGCCACATGCAGGTGCCGATTGTCTATGGGCCGGGGCGGCATCCGCCATCGGACAGCATCTTTCTTTATTTCCTCGATCCCGACGAAACAACCGTCGAATTCAGCTTCGGTATGGAGGAATTTCCCGAACATAATCCGCGCCCGCCGCGCCTGCTTGCCGCCGGGCTGGAGACCATCGATTATTGGGGCGGCTTCCCCGACCCCCGCTTCGCCGCCAAGGGCGTGATTGAAACAGTAGTGTAATTGAAACAGTAGGATAGGAGAGAGCCATGAGCGGAGCACATGCAGGGCGCGTCGCCATCGTCACCGGCGCAGCGCAGGGGATCGGCCGCGCGATTGCCGAACGGCTGGCGGCGGAAGGTGCACACCTGATGCTGGCCGACGCAAATGGCGACGTGCTGAACAAGGCCGTCGATATTGTGGCGGGCGCAGGCAAGGTGGAGATCATGACCCATTTGGGCGATCTGGCCGAGGAAGCCGTGGTCAACGCGATGGTGGACGCCACCATGAAACGCTGGGGCAAGGTCGATATTTTGGTCAATAATGCAGGTGGGGGCGTGATCAAGCCGTTTCTGGAGCACACGCCGGAGACGTTGCGCCTGACCATCGACCGCAATCTGTGGACGGCTATCTGGTGCTGCCGCGCGGTGCTGCCGCACATGAAAACCGCCAAATATGGCCGCATCGTTAGCATTGGCGCGGACAGCGTGCGCAATGGGTTATGGGACCATGCGGCCTATAATGCGGCCAAGGGCGGGGTGCATGGGCTTACTGCCGGACTTGCACGGGAATTCGCGCTGGACGGCATCACCGTAAATACTGTGGCGCCGTGCGCGGTGGCGACGCCGCAACTGGAAGCCTTTATGGGCAAGGGCATTCCCCTGGTCGAAAAATTTATCGGCGTCATTCCCATGGGCCGGGCAGGGGACATGCGCGAAATTGCATCCGCGGTCAGCTATTTTGCATCCAGCGAGGCTTCCTTTGTCACGGGCCAGGTGGTCAGTGTCAATGGCGGCAGCACGATGCTTTGAATACGGAATATTTTCATGAAAACTATCGACATTCACGCCCACATTGTGCCGCAGGATTTTCCTGCTGATCCGTCCGGCGGCAAAAACAACCGCTGGCCCTGCATGCAGTGTGATGCGAAAGACCCAACCAAGGCGATGGTGATGATCGGCGATAAACCGTTCCGCCCGGTGGATGATCGCTGCTGGAATGTGGACCGGCGTTTGACGTTCATGGCCGAGGACGGGGTCGACATTCAGGTATTGTCGCCGATGCCGGAACTGTTGTCCTACTGGCTGCCGCTGGAAGATGCGCTGCCGCTCAACCGGCATGTCAACGACAGCGTCGCGGCGATGGTGGCGCAGGCGCCGGACAAGTTCATCGGCCTCGGCGGCGTGCCGATGCAGGACCCGGACGTCGCGGCGCGGGAACTGGAACGGCTGATGCGCGA
>JAUSQH010000240.1 GCA_030652895.1 Alphaproteobacteria bacterium | reverse complement strand
CATTCGACGCACCCTGAACTGGGCGCGATCAACCCCGCAACAATGCGCACCAACGTGCTTTTTCCGCAGCCCGATGGCCCCAGCAGCGATACAAATTCGCCCTGCGCCATGTGCAGATTGACATTTTCGAGCGCAGCAACGCCGCTGGAAAAGGATTTGCCGAGGTCCTTAATAGTCAGCATTTACTCGGGCTTCGCACCAATAAACTGCAACGTATACGCGCCGTGCACATCCATATCCGGTGGATAGATGCCGCTTTCGCGCATCACATTAAAAAACTCCGACCAGCGCGCAGCGCTCATCGCGCCAATGCCGAAAGTTTGCGTGTCACCGGATTCGACGATGCCGTAGGTATTCATCTTCTCAATGGCCTGGGCGATTATGGCCGCGCTCATTTCCGGATTGTCGCGCTGTATCAGCGCGTTGCCGGGGGTTGGATCGCCATGCAGATAATCGCGCCAGCCCTCGATCGTGGCGTCCACAAAAGCCTGCACAATTTCAGGTTTCCGCTCGATCACCTGGGTGTTGACCATGACCAGGTTCGCATAGCTGGGATAACCATTGTCCGCATACAGATATATTTTTGGCTTTTCGCCGGTTTCGCGCTCATACATGAAAGGTTCCGAAGTCAGATAGCCTTGCTGAATGGCGGTGGAGTTCGCAAGAAACGGCGCCATGTTAAATGTATATTTGCGCACCTGGGCATCTTCAAAGCCATAGCGCGCCTTCAGCCATACGAACACCGCACCAATGGACGCATCCGCCAACAGGATGGGCCGGCCTTTCATATCCGCCAGGCTGTGAATATCGTCACGCGGATGGGTCATCAGAATTTCCGGGCTTTTCTGGAACACCGCCATCACGGCTTTTGTCTTGATCCCTTCGCGCAGCATATTGAGCGGCATGAAACTGCTTGAGCCCATGCCAAAATCAATCGCCCCGGCACCCATCAATTGCGGAATATTGACCCCCGGCCCGCCCTGGCGAATTTCGACGTCCAGTCCCCGCGCCTCATAGAAACCTTTCGCCACCGCCTGATAAAAACCGCCATGTTCAGCTTGCGCCTTCCAGTCGGTTGCAAAAATAACGCGCTCACCCGCAACAGCAGGCAGTGCGGTCAGGGCAAACAGTACAATCAGAAAAAAACCGCGCGCCATTTGTTATCATTCCAGACAAAACGAAAAATGCACTATAAAGTGTGTGTGCGGAAATGAAAGCAGGGAGACGGACATGAAACTGGCGACTTTTACCCATCAAGGCCGCACACGCATTGGTGTGGTGCAAGATGGCGGTATTCTTGATTTATCTGCGGCCGCCCCTACCCTGCCACAGGAAATGCGCAACTTTCTTGACGCGGGCGCATCGGCCATGACGGCTGCGCGCGCGGCAAAAGGCGGGCTGATCCCCCTGAAAGACGTGCGTCTGGAGGCGCCAGTGCTGCGTCCGTCGAAATTCCTGGCCATCGGCCTGAATTACGCCGACCATATTGCCGAAACAAAGCGTGACACACCGGAAAAACAGCTCTGGTTCAACAAACAGACAACCTGCGTCAATGCGCCCTATGGTTCCGTGCACCTGCCCAAAGTGTCCAGCGCGCTGGATTATGAAGGCGAACTTGGCTTCGTGATAGGCCGCAAATGCCGCCATGTACCCAAAGATCGCGCCCATGAGGTGATTGCAGGCTTTTTCATCGTCAATGACGTCAGCGTACGCGACTGGCAGTTTCACTCTCAGACGATGACCATGGGTAAAAGTTTTGACACCCACGGCCCGTTTGGCCCCTGGATTGTCACGCCGGACGAAATCGGCGATCCGCATAATCTATCGATCCGCACACTGCTGAATGGCGCAGTGATGCAGGATTCCAGCACAAAACATCTAGTGTTCAACTGCTTTGATCAGATCGCCTATTTGACCCAGGCCTTTACATTGTTGCCTGGCGATGTGATCGCCACGGGCACCCCAGGCGGCGTCGGGGTCGCCAAAACCCCGCCGCAATTCATGAAAGCAGGGGATAAAGTGCGTATTGAAATCGAAAAAATCGGCGCCATCGAACATGAAATTATTCCTGAACCCAACGACACGGCGTGCCTGATATGAGCGAAAATAAACTGGAAGTCACCGCCCCCTTCGATGGCGCGAGCATCGCCAATATCCCCCGCATGAATGCAGCGCAGATAGAGACCGCCCTGGCCTCTGCCTATGCCTTGTACCGGAATCGCGACGCCTGGATCCCTAAGGCGAAGCGAATCGAAATCTTGCGCAATGCCGCGAAAATTATCTCCGGGCGGGCGGAAGAGCTGGCGCAGCAGGCGGCGCGCGAAGGCGGCAAGCCACTGATCGATTCGCGAGTGGAAATCGCCCGCGCCATTGACGGCATCGAAGTGTGTATTGAAACCATGCGCACCCATGCAGGCGACGTCATTCCCATGGGCGTGAACGCGGCCTCGGCGGGGCATCTGGCCTTTACTCAATTTGAACCCATTGGGGTGGTCGCCGCGGTCAGCGCCTTTAATCATCCCTTCAATCTGATTGTACACCAGGTTGGTCCGGCGGTTGCCGCTGGTTGCCCGGTGCTGGTAAAACCCGCCAGCGCGACACCGCTGTCCTGTATCGCCTTTGTCGAAATTCTGCATGAGGCAGGCCTGCCCAAGGCCTGGGGCCAGGTCGTAATTCCCGAAACCAATGCGCTTGCCACCACAATGGTGACGGACAAACGCGTGGCGTTTTTCTCGTTCATCGGCAGCGGCGCGGTTGGCTGGGGCCTGCGCGCACAGCTGGCGCCGGGTACACGCTGCGCGCTGGAACATGGCGGCGCGGCGCCGGTTATTCTTGCGGCGGACGCCGATTTGGCGGCAAACCTGCCGCGCCTGGCCAAGGGCGGATTTTATCATGCGGGGCAGGTCTGCGTTTCCGTACAGCGGATTTACGCCCATGCCAGCATTGCCGAAAAGGTGGCACAGGAACTGGGCAAACTGGGCGACGCCATGAAGGTTGGCGATCCAACGCGCGCGGATACAGAAGTCGGCCCGCTGATTAATCATGGCGAGTGCGATCGTGTACACACCTGGGTGCAGGAGGCCGTGGCAGGGGGCGCAAAGCTGATTTCGGGCGGTGAAAAAATTTCCCCGTCCTGTTATCGGCCGACTGTGCTGTTTAATCCACCACAAGACGCCAGGGTTTCAACGTCTGAAGTGTTCGGCCCCGTAATCTGTGTTTATGCGTATACGGATATAGATGAGGCGATAGCGCGCGCCAACAGCCTGCCGGTTTCTTTTCAGGCTGCCGTGTTCACCCGCGATCTGGATACTGCGTTGCGTGTCTATAACCGCATTGACGCAACGGCGGTGATGGTAAACGATCATACCGCATTCCGGGTTGACTGGATGCCGTTTGCCGGTGCGCGCGAATCCGGCCACGGGGTGGGGGGAATTCCCTACACAATTCACGATATGCAGACCGAAAAATTGATGGTTATCCGCTCTAACGAAATTTGAAGGGAACAACGATGAAAGCCTCCGATCTGTTTGTAAAATGTCTGGAAGCCGAAGGGGTGGAGCGGATTTTCGGCATTCCCGGCGAAGAAAATGCCGATGTCATGATTTCGCTGCTCGACAGTAAAATCGAATTCATTCTGTGCCGTCATGAACAGGGCGCGGCCTTCATGGC
>JAUSQH010000238.1 GCA_030652895.1 Alphaproteobacteria bacterium | reverse complement strand
CCCGGTAATTGTATTAAACCGCATCACTACCGTCTTAATACTGGGGCTCGTCACTGTACTGGTGGAACTGAACAACCGGTCAAAAGCGCGCCTGCGCAGCAACAATGAAACCCTGGAACAGGAGGTCGCCCGGCGCACCTTGGAACTGGCGCGCAGAAACGAGCAGTTGAAAGACAGTATGCGGGACCTGGAAAAGGCAAAATTCAACGCAGAAGCGTCCAATATCGCCAAAACACGGTTTTTGTCCCAGATGAGCCATGAACTCCGCACGCCATTAAATGCCATAATCGGATTTTCCGACCTGACAAGGCAGCAAATCCACGGCCCTGTCGGAAACCCTGCCTATGTGCAATACAGCAACGATATACATGAAAGCGGCAGCAATCTGTTCCAAATTCTGGAAGCCGTACTGGCGGAAGCGCAGCTGGAACAAGCAGAGTATATATTGCAAGAAGAGGATGTGGAAATCGGTCCGCTGATTGAAGAGGTTGTGGCACGCGAGGCGGAAAATGCCGCCACCAGGCAGGTGCACATCGAATTGCAGCAGGCCCCACGATTACCAGGACTGCACGCAGATCCGTCGGCGGTGCGGCGAATGCTGGCCAATCTGCTGTCCAACGCGGTGAAGTTCTCTCCCGACAAGGCGACGGTACGCGTGACAGCGGAAGGGGGCGCCAAGGGCTGTCGCATTGAAATTCACGATCAGGGGCAAGGCATTGCCCCGGAAGATATGGAGATTGTGCTACTGCCCTTTGAGACTGGACATGGCGCCGACACGGCGGGCAAGGGCGGGGCGGGACTTGGTCTTTCAATTGTGCTCGGGCTAGCCGAACTGCACAACGCGAAACTGGAACTTAAAAGTGCCCACCCGCATGGAACAATTGCGATTTTACAGTTTCCTCCGGAACGCACCATCGAGGCGCAATTTACCGGAATAAGGCATTCCTGACCCTTTCAGGCTGCGTAAATCACTAAGGCTCTTGCCCCGTGCGTTTTTTGCGCGCGAAGTATAGCTCCGCCATCAGACCAAAAAGCTCCAGCACATTGGGGGGCGAAGTGTCTTCAGAAAACTCCCGGTATAGGGATGCGACATTGACTGCTATACGTTCCGCGTCGCCCCAGGCATCATAGTCCCCCAGGGCAATATCGCGCGCCGCGACGGCAGCATTCATTCCCGCGTCATAGCGCTTGCGCGCCTCGATAGTGATATATTCCAGATAGGCTTTTACCGCGCGCACACCGCGTTTGTCCGTAATCGGACCATGTCCGGGAATGATAAGTTCCACATCCATTTCCAGAATGCGGTCACATGCACTGATCCAGTTGCCGATCGGGCCTTCCCACATGATCGGTGTACCGTCGATAAACAGAATATCACCGGTGAACAGTATTTTGTCCGCCGGCACATGAACCAGCGTGTCGCCCGCCGTATGCGCCGGGCCGACATTAAGCAGGTTGATCTGTTTGTCGCCCACATACAGCGATAAATCATTCTCAAAAGTACGCGTTGGCAATGTCAGCGTCACACCGGCAAAATCAAATGGCGCAAAGACTTCGGCAAAAAACTTTCCCGGCAGCCCCATGGATCCGGCATTGGCCTGCATCGCCGCCAGCCGTGATGGCGGATCAGCGGCCATCTGTTCGGCACAGGCGCGCGATGCGATAATCTCGGCCCCCTCGACACATTCATTGCCGTGATAATGATCACCATTGGCGTGGGTATTCACAAGCGTCCTGATATGCGCCGCCGCCTTCGGTTCGGCGCCGCGCATGGCGGTCAGCATCGCTTGTGTCAGTGGCACGTCAAACAGGGTATCCACCAGTAAAGACTGCCCGCTGTCGCAGATCAGACCGGCATTGCTCCAACCCCAGGAGCCATCTGGTTGCAGCCATGCGTAGGCGCCATTGCCCAACGGCTGCAGGCCTTTGTGATAGGCAAACTTTCCAAGACCAAGCGACATGACCGCCTCCCTTTTTTCTCATTCTGATGTGGCGCAGACCAAATGGCTAGGGCTAGAATAAATTAAAGTTTCTTAACAGGAGGGAATTATGGCCGCCAGCAAGAACACAAGAAAAGTAGACGCGAATTCCGCGCCGGTCGCACCACGATTTTTTGCGCATGCCGTATTCGCCACTCCTAATTACGAAGAGATGATCGCCTGGTACGGCGCGGTGCTGAATGCGCGAGTCGTGTCGGGTGGGCCGATGCTCAGCTTCATGACCTTTGATCAGGAGCACCATCGCCTCGCCTTTATAAACCAGCCCAAGCTGGCGGTGCGCGATGGGAAACAGGCGGGGATTGACCATCTGGCCTATACCTTGCCGGATATAGGCGCACTGCTGAACACTTACGTGCGGTTAAAGAAAAACGGCATACTGCCCGTATGGCCGGTCAATCACGGACTGACCACATCGCTGTACTACCAGGATCCGGACGGCAACCGCGTTGAGCTGCAGGTGGATAATTTTGCGACAGCTGAAGAGTTACAGGGATGGTTCGCCCGTCCTGAATTTGCGGCCAACCCGATCGGCGTCGGGTTTGATCCCGAAGCCTTGATAAAGCTGTATGAATCCGGCGCACCGCAATCAGAGTTAATCCGTATCGGGTGGCCCGCTCCTGTTGCCTGAAGGCCACTTGGCTGGAGGTGACGGCCGGAATCGAACCGGCATTCACGGATTTGCAATCCGCTGCGTAACCATTCCGCCACGTCACCATTGCAGGGCGGGTCGTATCACAGAGCGCCTGTTTGCGCAAACATTGTCATATTAATTTCACCTCTCTATAAGCATAATGCGCAACTTCTGATCAGAGGGTCTAAATGACGAATTTCACGACAGCCCGCCGCAATTTGGTGGAAAGCCAGCTACGCGCGTCAGCAATACTGGAGCCACGCCTTCTGGCGGCGGCAGGGTCTGTGCCGCGCGAACATTTTCTTGCCAAAGAGTTGCAGGCCCTTGCCTATGGCGAAACCCATATTCCCATCGCACCCGGGCGGTACATGCTAGCGCCGCTATGCCAGGGTGTTTTGTTGCAGGCTGCCGAAATTAAAGCCGACGATGCGATCCTGGTGGTCGGGGCCGGGGACGGATATATGGGAGCGCTGGCCGCCAAACTCGGGGGGGTGGTCATTGGGCTCGAAAGCGATCCCGCTCTGTCTGCTCGCGCCGCCGACCTGCTGACTGAATATGGAATTGACAATATTGCCTTGGTCGAAGGGGATCTGGCCGCCGGGTGCGCAAAACAGGCGCCCTATGATGTGATTGTGCTTAATGGCGCCACACAAACAGGAGTCGAATCGCTGCTGGCGCAACTAAATGATGGCGGCCGGCTGGTTTGCGTCGAATATGAAAACGGCGTCGGCAGGGCCCGTATATACCGCCGTGACGGCGATGCGTGTGCGGGTCGCACAGTACGCGACCTTTCCGCGCCCTTATTACCCGGCTTTGAACGGGCCGCCGCCTTTAGTTTCAGTTAAACCCGCTATTCGGCAGCGGCTTCTCTCACCTTTGTCAGCGTGGGCACCGCCGCTCCGTTGATGAACTCCTCACAGGCGTCGTGGGCTACGGAATCGCGCATCTGCCGTGGCGGGGTTTTCATGAAATAGGCTGACGGCGCTTCCAACGGTCCGGCAAGCCCGCGCTGCAGGCCCAGACGGGCGCAGCGCACCGCATCAATGACAACACCGGCGCTATTGGGCGAATCCTGCACCGACATGCGCAATTCCAGTTCAATCGGCGCGCCGCCAAACCCCGTACCCTCCATGCGGATAAATGCAACCTTGTTATCGCGTTGCCAGGGCACATAATCGGACGGGCCAATATGAATATTGCTCGATTCCAGGCGCTCATCCAATTGCGACTGCACTGATTCGGTTTTTGACGTCTTTTTTGACTTCAGCCGCTCCGCCGCCAGCATATTGAGAAAATCCGTATTGCCGCCGGTATTCAGCTGATAGGTCCGGTCAAGCACATAACCGCGGTCACAGAACAGCCGCGTCAGCGCGCGGTGCACAATGGTTGCGCCAACCTGACTTTTAATATCGTCTCCAACGATGGGTACACCGGCGCGGACAAACTTTGCCGCCCATTCCGGATCCGAGGCAATGAAGACTGGCACGCAATTGACCATAGCCACGCGAGCGTCCAGGCACGCCTGGGCATAATGGCGCACCGCCTGTTCCGAACCGACGGGCAGATAGCAAACCAGAACCTGAGCCCCCGTCCGGTCTAATATTTCCGCCACATTAACAGCAGGCGCATCTGCGGCGCGAAAGGCCTCGTCATCCGGATAACCGGCCATGTGCGGCGCGACGCCATCCAGGACAGGGCCCATCTGAACGGTTACACCTGAGGCTGGCAGATCAGGCTGAAAAATCATGGTGCAATTGGGTTTGGCGAACACCGCCTCTTCCAGTGGCTTACCCACTTTGCGGCGATCAATATCAAAAGCCGCCACCACTTCCAGATCCCAGGGCCGCCAGCCGCCAATATCGGGATGCATCAAGCCAGTAACCGTTTCAGGATCCTGGGCTGCGTAATAGGCGATCCCCTGAATCAAAGAGCTGGCGCAGTTTCCAACACCTGCGATTGCCACCTTGATTTTTGCCATGCCCCCCTGCCCCTTTTATTTAAATGACGCTACTGTACCCCTACGGGCATGTTAAGAATTTATGACCGCACGCTTTGATTCCTAAGCGATTTTTGGAGCGAGAGCAATATACATTAAGGTCAGACCATTTGCCTTGCCCGGAAGAGATAATTGTACCAGCAAACATTGTGTTTTGGTGTGGCTTTAGCTTGAACGTCCTGCAACTGCACACGCCGGATCATACTAGGGATTCCTGTCTAATTCCGCGATAGTCTTATAACTTCGTAAATGTCGTTTCGGT
>JAUSQH010000336.1 GCA_030652895.1 Alphaproteobacteria bacterium | reverse complement strand
TCACTCTCGAAGATGCTGGAAGAAAAATGGGGCGTGTCTGCGGCCGCCCCTGTTGCTGCTGCTGCTGCTGCTGCGGCACCTGCTGCTGCTGCTGAAGAACAGACCGAATTCGACGTTATCCTGGCGGCTGCCGGTGATAAGAAGATCAACGTGATCAAGGAAGTGCGTACGATCACGGGGCTTGGCCTCAAGGAAGCCAAGGATCTGGTCGAGGCGGCCCCGAAGGAAGTCAAAACCGGCGTCAACAAGGAAGAAGCAGCAGCCATCAAGGCGCAGCTTGAAGCCGCTGGCGCAACAGTGGAACTGAAATAGGTCTGCTGATTCTACTTATTTCCGTGGCGCGCAGGTGTGCGCCACGGCCCTGTCGCCGCCGTCCGGGTGGTTATTGAAATTAACGAGGAGCAGGTATGGCCCAGTCTTTTACTGGTCGCAAGCGGATCCGCAAATCCTTTGGCAATATTCCTGAAGTTGTGCGGATGCCGAACCTCATCGAAGTTCAGCGTAATTCTTACAATCAGTTTTTGCAGTTCGATAAAGGCGTTGCCGAGCGCAATGACACCGGACTGCAGGGCGTATTCAAGTCGGTTTTCCCGATAAGGGATTTCGCTGAAACTGCATCGCTTGAATTCGTGAAGTACGAGTTTGAGCCGCCCAAGTATGACGTAGAAGAATGTCAGCAGCGTGACATGACCTATGCCGCGCCATTGAAACTGACATTGCGTCTCATTGTATTTGACGTGGATGAAGTAACTGGCGCCAAATCGGTGAAGGATATCAAGGAACAGGCCGTTTATATGGGGGATATGCCCATGATGACGGATCATGGCACCTTTGTTGTTAACGGCACCGAACGGGTGATCGTCAGCCAGATGCATCGCTCGCCGGGCGTATTCTTCGACCATGACAGAGGCAAAAGCCATTCCAGCGGCAAGCTGTTGTTTGCGGCGCGCGTGATCCCCTATCGCGGCTCATGGCTCGATCTTGAATTCGATATTAAAGATATCGTCAATGTGCGTATCGACCGGCGTCGTAAAATGCCGGCTACCACGCTGTTCTATGCGTTGGGCATGTCGCAGGACGAAATTCTGGAGTATTTTTTCCAGACCGTTGTGTACACCAGCAACAAAAAGGGCGGTTGGCGTGTTCCGTTCACCCCTGAAAAGCTGCGTGGTACGCTGGCGGGTAATGACATGATAGACGCCAAGACCGGCGAAGTCGTGCTTGAGGCGGGCCGCAAATTTACGCCACGCATCGGCCGCAAACTGCAAGAGCAGGGTGTGAAAGAGCTTTTGGTCACCGAGGACGAAATCGTGGGGCGGTATGCCGCGTGCGATATGATCGACGAGACGACCGGCGAAATATTCATTGAGGCAGGTGAGGAATTTACGTCTGAAACGATCGCCAGGCTGGAAGAGGAGAAAATTACCAGCATCCGGACGCTTGATGTGGATGGGGTGAATATCGGGGCCTATATCCGGAACACCATGATGGTGGATAAAAGCGAGACCCGTGAACAGGCGTTGATCGATATTTATCGTGTGATACGTCCGGGTGAGCCGCCGACGCTTGAGGCGGCGGAAGGCTTGTTCAGTGGTCTGTTCTTTGATTCCGAACGTTACGACCTTTCCGCGGTCGGCCGCGTAAAAATGAATATGCGTTTGGGCCTCGAGTGTGAGGACACGGTTGGCACCTTGCGCAAGGAAGATATTCTCGCCGTGGCGAAGACGCTGTGTGAGTTGCGTGATGGGCGCGGTGAAATCGACGATATTGATCATCTGGGCAACCGCCGTTTGCGTTCGGTTGGCGAATTGATGGAAAACCAGTATCGCATCGGCCTGCTGCGCATGGAGCGCGCAATCAAGGAGCGGATGAGTTCGGTCGAAATCGACACCGTCATGCCGCACGATCTCATAAATGCCAAGCCGGTTGCCGCCGCCATTCGTGAATTTTTTGGGTCGTCGCAACTTAGCCAGTTTATGGATCAGACCAATCCATTGTCCGAGATTACCCATAAACGGCGCCTCTCGGCGCTTGGGCCGGGCGGTCTGACGCGTGAACGCGCGGGCTTTGAAGTCCGCGACGTGCACCCGAC
>JAUSQH010000232.1 GCA_030652895.1 Alphaproteobacteria bacterium | reverse complement strand
CATGATAGAAGCACGCAAAATTGCGGCTATTGCCCTTGATTTCGCGGCACACCATAGCGCCGCGATGGGTGCAGGTGTTGTAAAAGGCGTTTATGGCGCCACTGCGGTCGCGATTGAAAATCAGATTGCGCCCGGCAATGGCGCGGGTGACGAAATCACCCGGCTTTGCAATCTCGGACTCATGGCCAAGATACAGCCAGCAGCGGTCAAAAATCCTGCGCCGCTCGTCCTCCAGCACCGCATCATCGACAAAGCTTTTGCGCGCCACCTTGAACAGGCCGCCATCACCGTCGTCGATCACATACGTGCTGCGGCTATTGCCCGATTGTTTTTCCACCATTTTGTTACTCCCTGTTTTACTCTGCCGCCGCCGCTGTCATCAGCATATTCCACTGCTGCCAGAAGGCGCGCATCTGCAATTCGTCATTCGTGCCGGGTTTATCACGCGTCATGCCTTTGGAAATATCGTTCCAGGCGACACCGCGCAAATTTTGATAGCCACGCTGGCACATTTCCAGCGCCTCCACATCGTCGGGGGTGGCAAAGCCACCGGGACCGAGAAATTCCAGAAAATTGAACAGGCGCCGTTCGCGCATCGCCGCGCTTTCCTCCCGCGGCCCCATGGCCCAGGCGTTGACCGTCATGCGGTCCGGGCTCAACGGATAAAAGGTGCGCACGGTTATCGCCATCACGTCATTGATGACCAGATTGGGAAAGATCAGCAGATTGCGGTTCAGGCTGCCCATGCGTTCGGCCTTTTCCGCTCCGGTGCGCGCAATCAGGCGCGCCTTTATATCTTCCACATCCTGCTTGGCTTCTTCGCCCCAAGTCGGCACCCATTGCGCGATGGGCCTGCCCCAGGGTGAAGAATATTCGATCACCGCATGGCCATTGTCCAATGCGTGTGCCCCGCTCTTCATGCGAACCCGCGCCAGCGCGCCGCTGTTGGCCAGATAGTCCATATAGGTCGCGTGGGTGGACATGGCGTGATAGCCATCCACGCTGTTTTCGGTCAGCAGCTTCCAGTTCGCGTCAATGGCGTATTGCTGGGTTCCGCCAATAATCTCCATCCCGGCTTCCGCCTGATCGACGACCAGGTCGATGAAGGTGCGCGCATTTCCCAGATAGTCTTCCAGGCTGATCGCAGTGCGGTCGAAATTGATGAAATAAAAGCCGCGATAGTTTTCCAGCCGTTCGAGGCGGGCAAGATTGGATGAACCACTGTCATTGAAGTTCGCGCAGTAGGCTTCCTTACCCGGTTGATCAATCAGCTTGCCTTCATCGGAATATACCCAGCCATGATAGAAGCACGCAAAATTGCGTGCGTTGCCCTTGGCCTCGCGGCAGACAAACGCCCCGCGATGGGTGCAGGTGTTATAAAATGCGTTAACGGCGCCGTTGCGATCACGATTGAAAATCAGGTTGCGTCCGGCAACGGCGCGGGTGACAAAATCACCCGGCTTCGCCAGTTCTGAGTCATGCCCCAGATACAACCAGCAGCGCTCAAATATCCGCTGTTGTTCCCAGGCCAGTACATCTTGTGAGACAAAGGCCGTGCGCGCCACCTTGAACAGGCCGCGCTCTTTATCCTCCATCACATAGCCGCTATCGGTCATCCGGTACGCAGCCTCCCCTACATATATTTTCTGTTAGACTACACCTGAAAGCGCGCTATGCTAAAGCAATAATAC
>JAUSQH010000229.1 GCA_030652895.1 Alphaproteobacteria bacterium | reverse complement strand
CCGTCGGCGAGATGGTGCGGATAAGAGAATGCCGCCCCATATCGAAGACAAAAAGTTGGGAGGTAATCGGGAACGACGCCTGATCGTAGTGAAGGTGTGTGCAGTTCCATGATGACCATGGTTGAAATAGTGATTTTAAGTCTGGGCGAGTTTTCCCCAGAGATAACTTTGATGAATGGTATCCGGCAATGATCCAGATGCAATCCAGGCTAGATGTAGCCGACAATTCAGGTGCGCGTGAAGTGATGTGCATCAAGGTATTGGGCGGCTCCAAGCGCCGTTATGCAAGCGTTGGCGACATTATAGTTGTCAGCGTCAAGGAAGCTATCCCGCGCGGTAAGGTGAAGGCCGGCGATGTATTGAAGGCGGTGATTGTGCGCACGGCCAAGGCGATCAGCCGCCCCGATGGCAGCGCCATCCGGTTTGATCGCAACGCGGCGGTACTGATCAACAATCAGGGCGAACCGATAGGAACGCGTATTTTTGGCCCGGTGGTGCGAGAGCTGCGCGCGAAAAATCATATGAAGATTATTTCGCTCGCGCCGGAGGTGTTGTGATGGCCGCGAAATTCAAGATCAAAAAAGGTGACAAGGTTGTGGTGCTGGCTGGCCGCGACAAGGGAAAAAAGGGCGAAGTTGTCAAAATGTTTTTGACGGATAATCGCGCTATTGTTTCGGGTGTTAACCAGGTGAAACGGCACACGAAGCAAAGCCAGACATCGGCGGGCGGCATTCTGGTGAAGGAATTACCGATCCAGATTTCGAATCTTGCGCACGTTGATCCAAAGACCGGTGAGCCGACGCGGGTTGGCTATAAAATTCTTGATGATGGACGCAAAGTTCGTTTTGCGAAGCGTTCGGGAGAAATTATCGATGTCTGAAGCAGCCTATATACCCCGGCTAAAGACGCATTATGAGGAAGTCGTCCGGGCCGGCATGGTCAAGGATTTTGGCTACGCGAATGTGATGCAGGTGCCGCGTCTAGAAAAGGTGGTGCTGAATATGGGCGTCGGCAAAGCGACGCAGGATTCAAAAAAGATCAATATTGCGGCCGAGGAACTTACGCTGATCGCCGGTCAGAAGGCCGTGGTGACGCGCGCCAAGAAGAGCATTGCTGCGTTCAAGCTGCGCGAGGGTATGCCGATCGGTGTGAAAGTTACCCTGCGTCAGGCGCGCATGTATGAATTTGTTGACAGGCTGATCAATGTGGCGCTGCCTCGCGTTCGCGACTTTCGGGGGCTTAACCTGAAAAGTTTTGATGGCCGGGGCAATTTCTCCATGGGGCTGAAAGAGCATATCGTCTTCCCGGAGATCGATTATGACAAGGTTGATACATTCTGGGGCCTTGATGTGGTGGTTTGCACCACTGCGAAAACGGACGATGAAGCACGGGCTTTGTTAAAACATTTCAATTTTCCTCTGACATCAACGGCGGGGAAAACGTGAAGAAGGGTAACGGGAATGGCTAAGAAAAGCGCCATAGAGCGGAATAAAAAGCGCGAGAGGTTGGCCCAAAGCTATGCGGGCAAGCGCGCGCGTCTGAAGGTGATTACGATGGACAAGACGTTAGAACCTGAAGAACGTTTTGCGGCGAGTCTCGCGCTGGCTGAACTGCCACGCAATTCCGCGAGAGTCCGGGTGCATAACCGCTGCGAGATAAGCGGGCGCCCTAAAGGATATTACCGCAAGCTGCGCATGTCGCGTATCGCATTGCGTGACATGGCCTCTTCCGGGCAAATCCCCGGAATGGTCAAGTCGAGCTGGTAAGGAGCATCATTTATGACGATGACAGATCCGCTGGCGGACATGTTGTCCCGCATACGCAACGCGCAATTACGGGGGAAGGCGACGGTTATCTCGCCTGAATCCAATTTGCGCCGCCGGGTGCTGGATGTCCTTCAGGACGAGGGGTATATTCGCGGTTACACACGGGTTGAATATCCGGGCGGCAAGAGTGAACTCGAGATTGAGTTGAAATATGATAATGGGGAGCCGGTAATCCGGGAAATTTCCCGTATTTCGCGCCCTGGCCGCCGGGTTTATTCGTCGGTCAGCGAAATTCCCCGGATTCGTAATGGCCTCGGTCTGGCCATTTTATCGACGCCGCAAGGGGTGCTGTCGGACGCGCAGGCGCGCGAACGCAATATCGGTGGCGAAGTTTTATGCAAGGTGTTCTAGCGTACGGTCATATCTGAGTTTGCGCTGAACTTTTAGAAGAACGATAGGAATCGGACAAATACGATGTCTCGAATAGGCAAAAACCCGATCGCGGTACCCAAAGGGGTAACCGTTGATATCAAAGGGCAGGATGTGTCGGTTAGCGGACCCAAGGGTAAGCTGGCGGCAACTCTGGTTGATGAGGTCGCCATCACGTTGGACGGCGACAGCATCAAGGTCATGCCCCGTAATGATAACCGGCAGGGCCGCACTATGTGGGGCATGCAGCGCACCCTGGTGAACAATATGGTCGCTGGGGTGACGGAAGGGTTCACCAGGAAACTTGAAATCAGCGGCGTTGGATATCGTGCGGCGGTGCAGGGCAAGAATTTGCAATTGCAGATGGGCTATAGCCACGATGTGATCTACCCGATCCCCGCTGACGTGCAGATCGCGTGCGAACGGCCGACGGCGATTGCCGTCAGCGGTATTGATAAACAGCGCGTTGGACAGGTAGCGGCGGAAATCCGGCGTTATCGTCCGCCTGAACCCTACAAGGGCAAGGGCATTCGCTACGAAAATGAATTCATCTTCCGTAAGGAAGGCAAGAAGAAGTAGGCGGTGCGGCGGTTATGAAAAAGACAAAAAATCTAGGCGAGCGCCGTCAAGGGCGTGTGCGCAGCAAGTTGCGGGTCGTCGGCAGTGGCAGGCCGCGGCTTTCAATATTCCGGTCGTCAAAGAACATCTATGCTCAGGTTATCGATGATCTGGCGGGGCGTACGCTTGCGTCGGCGTCAAGTCTGGACAAGGATTTCCGCGAGAAAGCAAAGACGGGCGCGGATTGTGCGGCTGCCGCTGCTGTCGGCAAGCTCGTTGCTGAACGTGCGAAAGCAGCGGGTGTCGGCAAGGTGGTTTTTGACCGTGGCGGATATCTTTATCACGGCCGGGTCAAGGCCCTGGCGGATGGCGCCCGAGAGGGCGGATTGGATTTCTAAGGCAGTCGTTTGCTGAAATGAATTAAGGAGTTGCCACAACATGGCACGTAATGACGGTTTTGAACGCGAACGCGGCGACGGTGATCTGGTTGATAAGCTGGTGCATATCAATCGCGTCGCCAAAGTGGTGAAGGGTGGCCGCAGGTTTGGTTTTGCCGCGCTGGTGGTTATTGGCGACCAGAAGGGACGGGTCGGGTTTGGTCACGGTAAGGCGCGCGAAGTGCCCGAAGCCATTCGCAAGGCGACGGAAGCGGGCAAGCGCAATATGGTCCGTGTGCCCCTGCGTGAGGGCCGCACATTGCATCATGACATGGAAGGCCGTCATGGCGCGGGTAAAGTGGTGATGCGCTCGGCGACGCCAGGAACCGGAATTATTGCCGGCGGTCCGATGCGCGCCGTTTTCGAGACGCTGGGCGTTCAAGATGTAGTCGCGAAGTCTGTTGGCTCAAGCAACCCTTACAACATGGTGCGTGCGACCATCGACGGATTGAAGAAACAGGTTTCGCCGCGCATGGTGGCGTCCAGGCGCGGTAAAAAGGTTGGGGATATTGCGCAGCGCCGCAGTGGCGCCGCCGACGATATTTCGGTTCAGGAGTAGAGCGTTATGGCGGGCAACAAACAAACTGGCACAGGCAATACGGTTACGGTGCGTCAGATAGGCAGCCCCATTCGCCGCCCATCGGATCAGCGCGCGACGCTGGTCGGCCTTGGCTTGAACAAAATGCACCGGGTCCGGACGTTGGAGGATACGCCTTCCGTGCGTGGCATGATTGCGAAGGTTGCGCATCTGGTGCGTGTAGAATAGGCAGCGCCTGAGTGCGCTTTTGAATTTGATCCGTTACATGAAAGTAGCGGGCCGGCCATAGGATGCCGGTTACAAGCTTAATATGGGATAGCGGTTATGAAGCTGAACGAACTGCGTGATAATCCGGGTGCCCGGAAGAAAAGCAAGCGCGTTGGCCGGGGTATTGGTTCCGGCCTCGGTAAGACCTCCGGGCGTGGCGTAAAAGGGCAACGGGCACGCTCGGGCGTGGCCATCAAAGGCTTCGAAGGGGGCCAGATGCCAGTGCATATGCGCTTGCCGAAACGCGGCTTTAACAGCATGGCGCCGCGCGATTTCGTTGAGGTGAATCTTGGCCGGTTACAGGCGGCAATCGATGCAGGTAAGCTGGACACGGGTAAGCCTCTCGATGCGCATGCGTTAAAGGCGGCTGGCCTGGTGCGGCGCATTCGTGGCGGGGTGCGGTTGCTCGGCAATGGCGAACTCAAATCAAAGCTGACCATAGAGGTGCGTGGCGCGACCAAGGCGGCTATCGCTGCGGTGGAAAAGCTGGGCGGTAGCGTCACGGTTACGGCTGCGTAGAAAATAGTATCGGTTTGTGCATGGGGTTTTGTCGAGACGCCTGAAATTGGCGTTTCTGAAAACGGTTTCTCTAAAAACGGTCTCGCTGAAAACGCGCTTGGAATATTGAATGGCCTCCGCTGCCGAACAATTAGCCGCTAATCTTAACTTTGCCGCCTTCGGCAAGGCAGAGGAGCTGAAGAAGCGCCTATGGTTTACCCTGGGCGCGCTCATCATCTACCGGCTGGGCACTTATATTCCGCTTCCAGGCATTAACCCATTGGCGCTTGCCGAAATTATTTCGCGCAATCAAAGCGGCATTCTGGGTATGTTCAATGTGTTTTCCGGTGGCGCTGTTGGCCGCATGGCGATATTCGCGCTCAACATCATGCCGTACATTTCTGCCAGCATTATCATTCAGCTGATGACGTCCGTATCGAAGCGGCTGGAGGCGCTGAAAAAAGAGGGCGAGCAGGGCCGTAAGAAAATTACTCAGTACACAAGATACGGAACGGTGCTTTTGGCTACGTTGCAGGCCTATGGCATTGGCGCGGGACTTGAAGGCGCGGGCAATGTCGTGATTGAAGCGGGCATTTTCTTTCGTCTAACGACGGTTATCACGCTGGTCGGCGGCACGGTATTTCTAATGTGGCTCGGCGAACAGATTACGGCGCGTGGCGTTGGCAACGGTATTTCATTGATCATCTTTGCCGGGATCGTGGCCGAGTTGCCCAGCGCACTGTTCAGTACATTTGAGCTTGGCCGTACCGGCGCATTGCCGACAATTTTCCTTTTGGTGCTGGTGGCGATGATTGGCGCCGTCATTGGCGCGATCGTTTTCATGGAGCGCGCGCAACGCCGGCTTCTGGTGCAATATCCCAAGCGCCAGGTTGGCCGCAAAATGATAGGGGGCGAAGCATCGCACCTGCCGCTAAAACTGAACGTTTCTGGCGTTATTCCGCCAATTTTTGCGTCTTCTATTTTATTGTTGCCGATTACTGTGGCTAACTTTTCCGCCGGCAGGGGGCCGGAATGGTTGACGACGGTCACCAGCCTGCTGGGGCATGGACAGCCGCTTTACATGCTGTTCTATGCGGCTGGCATTATCTTTTTCTGCTTTTTCTATACTTCGATCGTTTTTAACCCCGACGATACGGCTGAAAATTTGCGTAAGAATGGCGGCTTTATTCCCGGTATCCGGCCTGGTGCAAAGACGGCGGAATATATTAATTACATATTGACCCGGTTGACGGCGGTTGGCGCGCTGTATTTGACGGCGGTCTGTTTGCTGCCAGAAATACTGGTCGCGCAATATTCCGTTCCGTTTTATTTCGGTGGCACGTCCCTGCTGATTGTTGTCAGCGTAACGATGGATACCGTCGCGCAGATCCAAAGCCACCTGCTGGCGCATCAATATGAAGGACTGATCAAGAAAAGCCGGTTGAAGGGGCGTAACAAATGAATTTGATTCTGTTGGGCGCCCCCGGCGCGGGCAAAGGCACTCAGGCGGAGCGCCTGCAGACGGAACGCGGACTGGTGCAGCTTTCCACAGGGGATATGCTGCGTGCCGCCGTTGCGGCCGGCACGGAAACTGGCCGTAAGGCGAAAGAGATCATGGACCGCGGCGATCTGGTGTCCGATGCGATTGTAGTTGGTATTATATCCGACAGAATTGACCAGCCGGACTGCGGCAAGGGGTTTATCCTGGATGGTTTCCCGCGCAATGAGGCGCAAGCCAGGGCGCTGGACGAGATGCTGGTTGAAAAAGGAAAAGAGCTTGATCTGGTGATCGAGGTGCAGGTCGACGAAAAAATCCTGTTTGATCGTATCCGTAACCGTGCCGCCGAATCAGCCGCCGCAACCGGGTCCGTGCGGGCCGATGACAATGAAGAAACGCTGCGTAATCGTCTTGAAATTTACCGGGCGCAAACTGCGCCTTTACTGCCATATTACAAGGCGCAAGGCAAATTACACAGCATTAACGGGATGCAACCGGTGGATAGCGTCGCAAAACAGATAGGCGCTCTTCTGGATGAGGTGAAATGAAATAGGTTCGGACGAGGATTTATTTGACGGCAGGCCATAAATACTTATAATCCGCCGACTTCACAGGTCTCAGGATTTAGCCGCCCCGAATAGCCAGAATCAACCGGTTGCCGCCCAGCGTCCGGTTGTCCGTATTAGAGCGGTTACAGAGCCATTCTGGTCTGAAACTGGTAAGATTGAGTAAAAAGCGGGCGAGACAGAGTAAATAAGGAGACAGCAGCGTGGCGCGTATCGCAGGTGTAAATATTCCAACCAACAAGCGGGTTGAGATTGCGCTTACCTATATTCATGGGATTGGCCGGACCAAGGCGCGTGAGATATGTGAGAAGGTCGGAATCCCGGCCGAGCGCCGGGTGTTTGATTTGTCTGAATCAGAGGTTATCCGGGTTCGCGAAACCATCGACCAGGATAATTTGGTAGAGGGTGATCTGCGGCGGGCTACCGCGATGAATATCAAGCGCCTGATGGATCTGGGCTGCTATCGTGGCCTGCGTCACCGGCGCGGGTTGCCTGTTCGTGGTCAACGTACGCACACAAATGCGCGCACACGTAAAGGGCCCGCCAAGGCGATTGCCGGGAAGAAGAAGTAAGATTGATTTAATCCGCTGCCGTAATATTTCGGCCGGTTACGGGCTCTAGAAAGGTTTGACAAAGTATGGCTAAGGAAGCGACGCGCATTCGCCGTAAGGAGCGAAAAAACATCTCTTCAGGTGTGGCGCACGTAAATGCCACCTTCAATAACACCAAGATCACAATCAGCGATGCCCAGGGCAATGTGATTTCGTGGTGTTCTGCCGGGGTGATGGGCTTTAAGGGGTCGCGCAAATCGACACCGTATGCCGCACAGATGGCGGCGGAAAGTGCCGGAAAAAAGGCCCAGGAACACGGCATGCAAGTGCTTGAGGTTGAAGTCAAGGGACCCGGCTCTGGCCGTGAATCGGCGCTGCGCGCTCTGCAGGCGGTTGGATTTACTGTCACCACTATTCGCGATGTGACGCCGATTCCGCACAATGGTTGCCGGCCACCAAAACGCCGCCGCGTCTAGTAGTCTTATGCGGCCAGGTCTGGCATCGGTATTTCCAGCCTGATGCTGATGTGGTCGGAAAATTTCACATAGGAGATGGCGCTATTTATGCGCACATCACTTCAGGTATGAGGTCGCAAGCGTGATCGAAAAAAACTGGCAGGAACTGATTAAACCGAACCGGCTCGAAGTTGATCCAGGTATGGATCCAAAGCGCAGGGCAACGGTTGTCGCCGTGCCGCTGGAGCGTGGCTTTGGCGTAACGCTGGGAAATAGTCTGCGGCGGATATTGCTGTCTTCCCTGCAGGGGGCGGCGGTTACCGCGGTTCAGATCGATGGCGTTCTGCACGAATTCTCGTCCATCAGCGGCGTACGCGAAGACGTCACCGACATTGTGCTGAATTTGAAGTCGCTGGCGCTACGCATGCACTCCGAGGGCCCGCGCCGCATGATTCTGTCGGCCGAAGGACCGGGCGAGGTAACGGCTGCGCAAATTACGCAGCTGGCGGACATTGATATTCTTAATCCCGATCATGTGATCTGCACTTTGGGACAGGGTGCGAAAATCCGGCTTGAGCTAACGATCAATAATGGCAAGGGCTATGTGCCGGCGGATCGTAACCGGCCCGAGGATGCGCCGATTGGTCTGATTGCCATCGATGCCCTGTACAGTCCTGTGCGGCGGGTGTCCTTCAAGGTTGAAAATACCCGTGAAGGTCAGGTGCTTGACTATGACAAGTTGAGCATGGATGTGGAGACCAATGGCGCGGTCACGCCCGAGGACGCGGTTGCCTATGCGGCGCGTATCCTTCAGGATCAGCTGCAGGTATTCGTCAATTTCGAAGAGCCAAAACATGCGCAAACCTTCGAGGAACGTCCGGAACTGGAATTCAATCCCGCGTTGCTGAAAAAGGTCGACGAACTGGAACTGTCTGTGCGTTCTGCAAACTGCCTGAAGAACGACAATATTATCTATATTGGCGATCTGATCCAAAAGACCGAGGCGGAAATGCTGCGCACTCCTAATTTTGGGCGCAAGTCGCTGAACGAGATCAAAGAACTGTTGTCGCAGATGGGGCTGCACCTGGGCATGGAAGTGCTGGACTGGCCGCCGGACAATATCGAAGAGTTGGCGAAACGCCACGAAGACCAATACTGAATATTTGATACTTTCCGGGCCAAATAGATGCCTGGAGCATAAGGAGATTAGGTCATGCGTCACGGAGTTGGCGGCCGCAAATTGAACCGTACTGCATCGCATCGCAAAGCAATGCTGGCGAATATGGCTTCAGCCTTGATAAAGCATGAGCAAATTGTCACTACTTTGCCTAAGGCCAAGGAACTGCGTCCCTATGTTGAAAAGCTGGTGACGCAGGGTAAAAAAGCCACGCTCCACGCACGGCGGCGGGTTCTGGCGCAACTTCCGGACTCGGATCGGTTGCTGGTGGAGAAACTGTTCGGGACCCTTGCCCCGCGTTATGCGGCACGCCATGGCGGTTACACCCGCGTGATGCGGGCTGGTTTTCGCTATGGGGACAACGCGCCATTGGCGGTGATTGAATTTGTAGACCGTGACGTGGATGCGCGCGGTCAGGATTCCGGTCCAGAGCTTATGGATGACGAGGATGAAGGCTAGGCTTCACACCTGGCCTGAAAAATCACGGAAAAGAATCCGCGTCGGGTTAGCCCTGCTGCTGGCCCGCATTTTCCTTGTTTGTATTTTCGCATCTACTTCAGCGCATTCGCAACAGCGTGAGATACCGCAAAGCCGCACCCAGATGCAGCTTTCTTTTGCGCCTGTGGTGCATACATCCGCCCCAGCCGTCACCAATATATTCGCTAAACGCGTAGTGCGCACTGCGGCGCGCCCGCCGATGTTTGGCGATCCGATGATGCAGCGGTTCTTCGGAGAAAATTTTGGGGGCCAGTTCATGCCACGTGAGCGTGTGCAGAACACCCTCGGGTCCGGTGTGCTGGTCCGCGCTGATGGCGTAATCGTAACCAACAACCATGTCGTCGAAAATATGACCGGAATTCGCGTAGTGCTTAGCGACCGGCGGGAGTTCGACGCCAGAGTGCTGCTAAGTGATCCGCATACAGATCTTGCAGTATTGAAAATTGATGCCGGAGGTGAGGCTCTGCCTGTGTTGGAGTTTGCTGATTCAGACTCGGCCGAGGTTGGCGATATAGTTTTGGCCATCGGAAATCCTTTTGGCGTTGGCCAAACGGTGACAAGCGGCATTGTCTCGGCAACCGCGCGCACCCACGGCGGCGTTTCGGATTATCAGTTTTTTATCCAGACCGATGCGGCAATCAATCCCGGTAATTCCGGCGGCGCGCTGGTAGGCGTCGATGGCAAGCTGATCGGTATCAATACCGCAATCTTTTCGCGCAGTGGCGGTTCAATTGGCATTGGCTTTGCCATACCGTCCAATATGGTCAAGCGGGTCGTGGAATCGGCTTTTTCTGGCGGTGCGGTCGTGCGCCCGTGGCTTGGCGCTTCGGGTCAGCCGGTCACACAGGATATCAGCCAGAGCGTCGGCCTAGCGCGTCCAGCCGGTGTGCTGATCAGCAATATTTACCCCGGCGGACCAGCGGATCAGGCGGGGCTGAAGGTGGGCGACGTTATTCTCAAGGTCGATGGCCGCGAAATAGCCGATCCGGAAAGCCTGCGCTACCGTATTGCTACAGCCAAAGTAGGCGGTGCGGTCAAGATCGAAATATGGCGCGATGGCGCGCCTGCCACGCTATCAATGAGCCTGAAGCCCGCCCCGGAAATGCCGCCGCGCAATCTTACGAAGTTGTCTGGAAGTCATCCGTTGACGGGTATTACAATCGCCAATCTGTCGCCGGCCTATGCGGAAGAGCTGGAACTAAGTCCTGGACTGACCGGGGTTATCATTACAGAAATGCCACAGCGAAGTATGGCGGTCCGGATCGGTTTGCAGCCCGGTGATATACTTCTTTCCATAGGCCGGGATAAGATAAAGTCGACAGAAGATGTCGTACGCCTGACCGGGACTGCGCGGAAAATGTGGGAGTTTCGTATCCGCCGGGATGATCAGGTATTATCGGTGCGTGTAAGCGCGTAAGGACAAGATCGTGACAAGCCTGTTTGAGGCAGCTGGGTTGGAAGGTGGTGCGCCACGGCCACTTGCCGATCGTTTGCGCCCGGCGATGCTTGACGATGTTGTCGGGCAGGATCATCTGGTTGGCGTGGATGCGCCGCTACGGCGAATGGCTCTTGCCGGAAAGCTGACATCGCTGATTTTGTGGGGGCCGCCGGGTACAGGAAAAACCACGATTGCACGTCTGTTGACGGCGGGCTCCAATCTGCACTTTGAGCAGCTTTCGGCGGTATTTTCGGGCGTGGCGGATTTGCGCAAAGTGTTTGAACAGGCCCGCACACGTCGGCGCGACGGTGTTGGGACGTTATTGTTCGTTGATGAAATTCATCGCTTCAATCGCGCACAGCAGGATGGGTTTCTGCCCTATGTCGAAGACGGCACCATTGTTCTGATTGGCGCCACCACCGAAAATCCGTCTTTTGAATTAAATGCCGCACTTTTGTCGCGCGCGCAGGTTATGGTCCTTCGCCGTCTGGATGATGATAATCTGGAGACGTTGCTGGTGCGCGCTGAAGCGGTAATGGGCAAGCCGCTGCCTTTGACCGCTGACGCTCGCGCGACATTGCGTGCGATGGCGGATGGGGATGGCCGTTTCGTGTTGAACCTGGCCCAGGAGCTATATGCGCTGGACGTTGCGGAACCGCTCGATCCGTCGCAGTTGGTCGAAACCGTACAGCGCCGTGCACCTGTTTACGACAAGGCGCAGGAAGGCCATTATAATTTAATCAGTGCACTTCATAAAACTCTGCGTGGTTCAGATACGGATGCGGCGCTTTATTATCTGGCGCGCATGCTGAGCGCGGGGGAAGACCCCCTGTATATTGCGCGCCGCATGGTGCGCTTTGCCGTTGAGGATATTGGCCTGGCGGATCCCAATGCACTGGTGCAGGCGCTGGCGGCGAAGGATGCCTATGATTTTCTGGGCAGTCCCGAGGGCGAATTGGCGTTGGTCCAGGCGGTGATCTATCTGGGCACGGCGCCAAAATCCAACGCGGTCTACCGGGCGTCCAAGGCGGCAAACGCCGCAGCCAGGGAACAGGGGTCGTTGTCGCCGCCCAAACATATTCTCAACGCGCCCACAAAAATGATGCGCGAGCAGGGCTATGGCGCGGGCTATCAATATGATCACGACACGGCTGAAGGTTTTTCGGGGCAGAATTATTTTCCCGAAGAAATGCCGCGCCAGAAATTTTATGTGCCGACAGAGCGAGGCTTTGAGCGTGAAGTCATAAAACGACTTGCCTATTGGGAAGGATTGAGGGAAAAGGCGGCCAGGGATGCGTAGGATCTGGTCATGCTGAACATCTACCTTGCCGTAGCTGCGGGTGGGGCGATTGGTGCGCTGGCGCGATATGTTTTTATTGCACAGGCGATCAGACTGTTAGGCGCGGACTTTCCATGGGGGACGCTTGGCGTCAATATTATTGGTTCCATGCTAATGGGCATGGCGTCGGGGTTGTTTTCCGCGCGTGCGTCACTACCGCTGGAAATGCATCTTTTCCTGGGCGTTGGGGTGCTGGGTGGCTTCACTACTTTTTCGGCATTTTCGCTGGATATCGTGGCATTGTATGAACGCGGTCAAGCGGCGCTGGCGGTGGCCTATGGCGCTGCGTCGTTCGGTTTGTCCGTGGGGGCGTTACTGTTAGGCCTTACATTCATGCGCCGTTTGCTTGCATAGTGGACATATGAATAACGCAAAACTTTTTGAAGTCGCGGCCGAGGAATCGGGATTGCGTCTTGACCGCTGGTTCAAGCGCCGCTTTCCGCAGCTTGCCCATGGGCGATTGGAAAAACTGCTGCGTACCGGTCAGGTGCGGGTGGACGGTGGCCGGGTCAAGGCGGGCTTTCGCCTGGGTTCAGGTCAACAGGTGCGGGTGCCGCCGTTGCACTCAGAAGAGACCGCAGCGCAGGAGCACCGTAAGCCCGCCACCGCAAAACTTTCGCGCACCGACCGGGCGTTGATGCAGGACGCGGTTTTGTATAATGACGGCACGGTCATTGCGATCAACAAACCGGCGGGCCTGGCGGTGCAGGGGGGCTCTGGCACCTCGCGTCATGTGGATGGCATGCTGGATGCCTTGCGTGAAGAAGGCGGGGAGAGGCCGCGTCTGGTGCATCGGTTGGATCGTGACACCAGTGGCGTGTTGTTACTGGCCAGCACGGTGAATGCGGCGGCAAGATTTGGCCAGGCCTTTCGCAGCCGCGAAGCGCGCAAGGTTTACTGGGCGCTGACAGTGGGTGTGCCGCGGCCGCTTCAGGGCCGCATTCGCGCGCCGCTGGCGAAATTGAACGGCGAGGGGGCATGGGAAGATCGCGAGCGCGTTAGCGCCGTCGAGGCGGACGATCCCCGGGGCAAACCAGCCGACACCCTGTACAAGGTGATCGACGTGGTTGGCCAGCATGTGGCGTGGGTTGCGTTCATGCCGCTGACCGGGCGCACCCATCAATTGCGCGCCCACGCGGCGGTGCTGGGAACCCCAATCGTCGGGGATCGCAAATATGGCGGCGATAAGGCGCTGGTCGAGGGAATCGCACCGAAGCTGCATCTGCATGCGCGCTCGCTCGAAATTCCCCATCCTGACGGCGGTGTAATTTCCGTTACGGCGCCGTTGCCGGGCCATATGCTGGATACGTGGAAGGTTTTCGGTTTTGATTCCAATACAAGCGGGGATCCATTTGCGGAGTGGGACCAGTGATCTGGGCGTCGCGTTTATTACATTTTGCCGCAGCGGTTGCAGGTCTGCTGATCCTAATTGTCAGTGGAGCGGCGATTTATCTCAAAACTAATCCGCTTGATCTGTCGGAGCTGCGAAATGAAATTGCGGCCGAATTGCAGGCCGCGACGGGCCGCGATATCAAGATCACGGGAAAAATCATTCTCGGCGTTTCAGTGACGCCAACCCTCGAGGTGGCGGGGTTGCAGATCGCCAATTATAAATGGGGCAAAGCCACCAATTTCGTTACAGTTGGCGCGGCAAAAATCCGTGTGCATCTATATCCATTATTGCGCGGCCGGGTGGACGTGATTTCTATCACCGCGGATCGTGCCGTGGTGCATCTTGAAACAGACGGCGATGTAAAGCGTAACTGGAATGTCCTGGCGTCGGCAGTCACAAACCAGGGCGAAGAGGCGGCGATACCCGAGATTGGTGAAATTAAAGTCAGCGATATAGCGATAGATTACCGCGACATTCGTGACCCAAAGCCGCGCTATAGTTTGCATCTGGAAAAAGCCGAGCTGATCCATGACACTGTGAATGGCATTGGCAGTTATGAAGTTATCGCAAGACTGAATAATAACGATATTGAGGCGAAGGGTAAGGTTGCGCCCCTTTATACGGTCAGTCCCGAGCAGCCCCGGCAATTCGATATGAAGGCACAGGCTTTCGGACTGAGCTTAACCGCGATTGGCAGCGTAAAGTTTCCCTTCAAGGAATTTACCTATGCGGACTTTACGCTGAATTCCCCAAAGGGATTCCAGCCGATGACCGAATATTTTGGGGTGGCGGGGCCAGATATTGGAAAGATAAAAATAGAAGGTAATCTGACGCCCGTTGGTAGAGATCTGCATTTTGGCAATCTTCTTGCCCAGTTGGGCGACAGCGATGCGAGCGGCTATATCATCGTCGGAATGAACGCTCCGCTTCATGTTACGTCTGAACTGAAATCAAAAACTTTTGACGTTGGGCCTTATTGGAATTTCCTGCCCGAGACGCCACCACCGCCGCCGGGAAAAGTTTTTCCTTCCAATCCGATAAAACTGGAACTTCCCGATGTTGCGCAGCTACAACTGCGCTTTGCAGCGCAGTCCATACTAATTGGCGGAGAGGAGTTTTCCAATTTTCTCCTGGATGGGAAGCTGAGCGATAATGTTCTTCGCTTTACGCATCTTGATTTGGACGTGGCGAAAGGCCGGGTGGCAACGAGCATGACTGTGACGCCGCAGCGCGAGACGCTGCGCTTGTCCTTTCACACCCAGGCCAGCGATATCGATCTTGCCGGGCTTTTGAATGAGAATGATATGCCGAAATACGCCAAAGGAAAGGTGGGGGTATTATTCGAAGGCAAGAGCAGCGGAGACACGGTTGCGGCACTGGCGGCCGGCATGGGGGGGCGGGCATTTTTTGAATTGCAGGAGGGGGCAATTCCTTTGCGGCTTTCGTCCCTCTTAAGGGGGGGAATCACGGATGTGCTCCGCTCCATAGAGGGCATGTTCAATGGCGAAGGGAAAGATGCGAAGATTGATTGCGGATTCGGGGCCTTCGTCATCAATGATGGCGTTGCACAAAGCAAGGCGCTGCTTTTGATGACGAATAAGGCCGTGGTGACCGGTGACGGACATATAGATCTCGGCGAAGAGAGGTTGCGCTTTCGCCTGTCGCCAAGACCGCGCGATGAAAGCATGATCAGCCTCGCCAGTGACGTGGATATAAGCGGCACACTGGCTTTCCCGGAGTTTCACCTGAACAAAAGTTCCGTGGCAAAAAATGTCGGAAAGACTGCGATTGGAATGGCGCTCGGGCCGCTGGGTATGCTTCTTGGCGCGGCCGGCTCTATCATTTCAAAGCCCGGTCAATCGGGAACTGATAAACAATGCGCCGCTACCCGGACGGCAGCTTTCGACGCGCTACAAAACACCGGCCCGTGGCCGGAACTTAATGCGCTTGATGCGGCGCATTAACGGGCCGTTATTTGCTGGGAGTCAGGCTGACAAAGTCACGATCGTCAATCGGAACAAGTTCCGCCGCTTCCTGGGCGAACGGCTCGAAACCCATGCGCTGATAGAGCGGCAGAGCGCGTGGATGGTCCAGTGTGCAGGTCTGCACCTGAAGGCGCTTTGTCCCATTGCGCCAGGCGAGATTAATTGCCTGCGCCAACAGGAAACGGCTAAGCCCGATGCCATAAAACTCCGGCATTAATCCGAAAAAAACCAGGTCCACGTCCTGCCCATTTCGAAAATCCAGTTCGAAAAAACCGGCGGGAACGCCCCCGGCATACAGGACGTAAATTTCCACCTGGGCGTGGTGAATAATCTCCACCAGTTCTTCATCCGGCATGCGTTTGCGGTTTACCCAGGCGTAATCACGGCCGACCATGTGATAGAGATAACGGTAATAATGCACAGGGGGATTTTCGGCGCGCAACAGCGCATAGTTGCGCAGCGGCGCCGCCATATGCAGTGTCAGCGGTTTCTTGTGCATTTCAAGAAATGTGACGGTGGTGTGAAGCGTCTTTGGCATAGGGCGCCCTGTTTTACGGCTCAACAGGGAGCTCGTGCCCGCTGCCCCATTCGGCCCACGAACCGTCATAAAGCGCGACGGCCTTGTGCCCCAACCGGTGCAGGGCCAGAAACACAATGGCGGCTGTTACGCCGGAACCGCAGCTATTGACGACGGGTTTGGATAAATCAATTCCCGCTTCTTCGACGATACGCCGCAACTCATCTACCGGAAGCATCGTGCCGTCGGCGGAAAGCAAGCGCGCATAATGCAGGTTAATAGCGCCAGGGATATGCCCGGGCCGCACGCCCGGACGGGGTTCGGGTTCGGCCCCTTTGAAACGGCCCGGTCCGCGCGCATCCACCACCTGTTCGGCGCCGGTGCGAAGGTTTTCCAGCATCTGAGCAACATCGCGCAGGATGAACCGGTTCAGCCGGGCGGTGAAATGCCGTTCGCGCGGCATGGGCGGCATATCCTCGATAGGGCGGCCTTCGGTTTTCCATTTACTGAACCCGCCATCCAGAACCGTGACATCATTATGCCCCATGGCGCGAAACATCCACCACACCCGGGCCGCGCTGAAAAGGCCTGCGCCGTCATAAACGACGATGCGGTTGCCGTCACCCAGGCCCAGTTTGCGCATCCGGCTGGCGAATTTCTCCTGCGAAGGCAACATGTGCGGCAGGGGAGATTCGGTATCGCAAATTTCGTCAATATCAAAGAATACCGCGCCGGGAATATGGGCCGCCTTATATTCCGCCCTTGCGTCGCGTCTGGCGTCCGGCAGATACCAGGACGCATCCACCACCCGTACATCCGGGGAGTTAAGATGCTGCTCTAACCATTCTGTAGTTACTAGTGTATTCGGAATATCATTCGTCATGTTCGTTATAACCAATCGGGTGCTGGAAGTTGCTTGTTTTTGAGGAACTCGGGGTTGAACAGCTTGCTTTGATAGCGTGTACCGAAATCACACAGGATCGTGACAATACGATGACCCGGCCCCATCTGCTGCGCCAGCCGAATGGCGCCCGCCACATTAATGCCGGTTGACCCGCCCATGCACAGCCCCTCAGCGCGCAACAGTTCATAAATAATCGGCAGGGCCTCTCTATCCGGGATGTTGAAGGAGTCGTCGATGGGCGCGCCGTCAAGATTGGCAGTGACCCGCCCCTGACCAATACCCTCAGTGATGGAATCTCCGGCTGCTTTTAGTTCACCGGTTTTGATCCAGGTATGAATGGCAGAACCATCCGGGTCAGCGCAGGCCGTGACGATGTCGCGGTTGCGTTCCTTCAACGCCATGGAGACCCCGGCAAGTGTGCCGCCGGTGCCGACCGAGCAGATAAAACCGTCGAGCTTGCCTTCGGTCTGCCGCCAGATTTCCGGGCCGGTGCCTTCGTAATGGGCAAGCCGGTTGGCCACATTGTCAAACTGGTTGGCCCATATGGCGCCGGCTGGTTCTTTTGCATTAAGTTCTTTAGCCAAACGTCCGGAGTATTTGACATAATTATTTTCATCGCGATAAGGGACGGCGGGGACCTCAACCAATTGCGCGCCCGTTAGGCGGATCATGTCCTTCTTTTCCTGCGACTGGGTGTCGGGGATGACAATAACGGTGCGAAAGCCCAATGCATTACCGACCAGCGCCAGCCCGATGCCGGTATTTCCGGCAGTGCCTTCGACGATGACGCCGCCGGGCTTCAACCGTCCCGTGGCGATAGCGTCGCGAATGATATAGAGCGCCGCGCGATCCTTGACTGACTGGCCGGGGTTCATGAACTCGGCCTTGGCCAGAATATCGCAGCCCGTCGCGTCCGACGCTTTGCGCAGCCGTATAAGCGGGGTGTTGCCGATAGAGTCGGTCAGACCGTTTCTTATGTCCATTTTATCATTATCCCCAGCGGCGCTGTCGTATTCAAGTATCTGCGGTTCAGGAGACGCTTAATTCTGATAAAATGCGCCGCCGGTTAAGTTCGAGCCATTGCAGGGCAAACGCAAGCGTCACATTGCTGATCCGCCCTTCGGCGAGGCCACGCAAGGCGTGTTCCCGTTTCATGACGATAACACGAATATCCTCATCTTCGTGATCACATCCATGAATGCCGCCGATCCCATCTGTATCGGCAAGAGCACAGAAATAATGGATTTTCTCCGCAATACAACCCGGACTTTGATAAAATGCACCCATCGGAAAAAAGCGTCCTAATTGACATCCGGCTTCTTCAAGGGCTTCGCGGCGGGCGACCTCTTCCGGGATTTCGCCCGGCTCGAACCGGCCGGCGATGGTCTCTATCAGCCAGGCCTTCTGCGCTTCGGCTCCGTTGGTGTTGGCGTAGGGTCCGGTGCGAAACTGTTCTATCAATATCACTGCATCACGCACCGGGTCATAGGGAAGGACCACCACCGCATCTCCGGAAATGAAAACTTCCCGCTGAATGGGCTGGGTCCATCCTCCATCATGGCGGCGATGGCGTAGGCGATAGTGATCAACGGCGAAATAACCCGAAAAACTGCGCTTCTGCTCCAACAGTTCGACATCGTCGGGGCCAAATGAAGGTGCAGGCCAAATATCCAGAGGCATATGAATATTCTTTCTTATTCCGTGTGATAGCAGCTTGATTTAATGCAACAGGTATGACGCCAACTCACTATAATAGACTTCATGAACAAATTCGAAGCAGTAATTCCATCCAGTGGGTGCGCCTGGGTGACCGGGGCCAGTTCCGGTATCGGCAGGGCCGTCGCACTGGCGCTCGCGCGGGAAGGATGGCGGGTCGCGGTTAGCGCACGCGGAAAGGGTGGACTATTCTCGCTCGCACAAGAAGCCGCGTCGCTAAAAGGTTCCATCCATCCTTATAGTCTTGATGTGACAGACCCCCGGCAGATAGCTGACGGCTATGCCGCGATCACCGGGGATCTTGGCCCGGTGGCGCTGGCCGTTCTTAACGCCGGAATTTATCTGCCGGTCGAGATAACCGGGCAATTTGACGCGGCGCCTTTCTCGCACAGCATGCAGGTCAATTATATGGGGACGGTGCATTGTCTGGCGCCCCTGTTGCCGGACCTGATGGCGCGGGGGATGGGCCATGTGCTGATCGTTTCATCCGTGACCGGCTATGGCGGGTTGCCGCGCTCGGCGGCCTATGGCCCCACCAAGGCAGCGTTGATCAATCTGGCGGAAAGTCTGAAGTTCGATCTGGATCGCGCCGGGGTCCGGATCAGTGTCGCTTGCCCCGGATTTGTTGACACGCCGGCCACGGCGAACAACCCGTTTCCCATGCCGTTTCTGATGCCCGCCGATGAGGCGGCGCAGCGCATTCTGGCCGGTATTCAGAAGGGCGGATTTGAAATCACCTTTCCCCGCCGCTTTACCTATGTTTTGAAAGTTCTGAATATGTTGCCTTACCGGATTTATTTCCAACTGGTAAAACGCCTTACCGGATGGAATTAAGGCTCCCCGGCAAGGGGCGCCAGAACGATTTTGTTGCCTTTCATGGTGATGGCCAGCTTGCCATGTTTCAGCTGCAGCGCCGCCAGACCAAACAATTCCCGCCGCCAGCCATGCATCGCAGGGACATCGGCCTCGTCATCGGCGGCGATGCGATCCAGATCGGCGCTGTTGGCCACCAGCTTACTGGCGACGCCAGCCTGCTCGCATTTAATTTTCAGCAACACTTTGAGCAGCTCAACCGTGCCCCCGGTAGATTTGCCCGGCGGGTCGCGATCTGGCAAGGGCGGCAGGTCCGCCTCGGGCATTTCAGCGCCCAGGCGTATCGCCGCCAGCAGAGACTGACCCAGCTTGCCCTCAGCAAAACCAGCCGTCACCGAACGCATCTTTCCCATTTCGGCGATTGTATGCGGCGGGTGCGCGGCAATTTCCAGCAGCGCCTCGTCACGAATCACCCGGTTGCGGGGCAGATCGCGTGTTTGCGCCTCGGTTTCGCGCCAGGCGGTAATTTCGCGCAACACTCCCAGGAAACGCCGATTGCCGCCGCGCGTCTTGATGCGCAGCCACGCCTCACGCGGCTCGGTAAGATAGGTTTTGGGATCCGTGAGGATCGCCATTTCTTCCATTAACCAAGCCTCACGCCCGTTTTTGCGCAGTTCACGCGCCAGCCACTCATACACGCCGCGCAAATGCGTCACGTCCTGCATGGCGTATTTTAGCTGACGCTCGCTTAGCGGCCGCACCGACCAGTCGCTAAAGCGCGAGCTTTTGTCGATATGCACCTTGCTGATCTTGCGCGCCAGGGTGTCATAGCCGACCGAATCGCCGAAGCCGCACACCATGGCCGCCACCTGGGTGTCGAACATGGGTCTGGGCATGACCCCGCCGTCATGGTGAAATATTTCGACATCCTGACGGGCCGCATGAAAGACTTTCAGCACAGCTGTATTGGCCATCAGGTCGTACAAGGGCGACAGATCCATTCCGGGCGCCAGCGGGTCGATGATCAACTCATCTTCGGGGCCGGCGACCTGCACCAGACACAGGCGCGGCCAAAAGGTTTTCTCCCGGAGAAATTCCGTATCCACGGTAATATAGGGCGCCTGGGCAAGCCGCGCGCAATATGCGGTCAGTTCATCGGTATCTGTGATTAATTTCATATGGCTAGCTATAATGGATTGGAGATGTTTAGTCGTGCAAAAAGGACCAGCACTACTTGACAATCAGCGGGCTTCCATGCGCTTCTCCGCCCGATATAACTGGAAAAGGCACTATGCACCAATACCGTACACATACCTGCGCCGAACTGCGTCCTGAACATGTTGGAAACATTGTACGCCTGTCCGGCTGGGTGCACCGCAAGCGCGACCATGGCGGACTGATATTTATCGATTTACGCGATCATTATGGTCTTACCCAATGTGTGCTCGAACCGTCATCTCCTGTCTTTGCGGAACTGGAGCAGGTGCGTCCCGAATGGGTGATCACCCTCACGGGTACAGTGGTTGCGCGTGGCGCGGACACCATAAATACCAATTTACCAACAGGGTCGGTTGAGTTGCGCATCCAGGAATTTGCGCTGATCTCACAGGCGCAGGAGTTGCCGCTGCCGGTATTTGGCGAACCGCATTACCCGGAAGAAATTCGTCTGCGGAACCGCTTTCTGGATTTGCGCCGGGAAAAACTGCACCGCAACATCATGTTGCGCAGCCGCGTGATCACATCCTTGCGCCGCCGTATGGAAGGGCAGGGCTTTACGGAATTTCAGACCCCGATCCTGACCGCCTCAAGCCCGGAAGGCGCGCGGGATTTTCTGGTGCCCAGCCGCATGCATCCAGGGCAGTTCTACGCGTTACCCCAGGCCCCGCAGCAGTTCAAGCAATTGATCATGGTCGCGGGATTTGACCGCTATTTCCAGATTGCGCCCTGTTTCAGAGATGAGGACGCCCGCGCGGACCGTTCACCGGGTGAGTTTTATCAGCTCGACATTGAAATGTCGTTCGTCACCCAGGAAGATGTATTTGCCGCCGTTGAACCCGTGCTGCACGGCGTGTTTGAGGAATTCGCCGATGGCCGCACCGTGCCGCCGCGGCCTTTCCCGCGCATCCCCTATTCCGAAGCCATGCTGAAATATGGCAGCGATAAGCCGGATTTACGCAACCCGATTGAAATTTGTGACCTGACGGAATTTTTTGCGCTGGACGCGGTCACCTTCAACGCCTTCAAAAAACCCATTGCGGCGGGCGGCGTGGTGCGCGCAATCCCCGCCCCCGGCGCCGCCGCGCAGCCGCGCAGCTTTTTTGACAAGCTGAACGAATGGGCGCGCAGCGATATGGGCGCACCCGGGCTTGGCTATGTGATCCTTGACGAAGAGGCGGGCGCGCTGGTTGGGCGCGGTCCGATCGCCAAATTCATTCCTGCTGATATTCTGGTGCAGATGGCTGCAAAGGCGAAGGCCAAAGCAGGCGACGCAATTTTCTTTGCCTGTGACAAGCCAAACCAGGCGGCAGGCCTGGCGGGCGCGGCGCGCATGCGTATTGGCGAGCAGTTGGAGATTTGCGAAAAGGATATTTTCCGTTTCTGCTGGATCGTTGATTTCCCGATGTTTGAGCGTGATGACGTAACCGGTAAAGTGGATTTCGCGCATAATCCATTTTCCATGCCGCAGGGTGGGCTGGAGGTGCTGGATTCTGCGGACCCGCTCAGCATTCTGGCCTATCAATATGACATTGTGTGTAATGGCACCGAACTATCATCGGGGGCGGTGCGGAATCATCGTCCTGACATCATGTACAAGGCCTTTGCGATTGCAGGCTATGACGACGCGACAGTGGACAGCCGTTTTGGCGGAATGATTTCAGCCTTTAAATATGGCGCGCCGCCGCATGGCGGCATTGCGCCGGGCGTGGACCGCATTGTCATGCTGCTGGCGGACGAGCCGAATATTCGTGAGGTGATTTTATTCCCGATGAATCAGCAGGCGCAGGACTTACTGATGAACGCCCCGGCGGAAGTTTCCCCGGAGCAGCTCCGCGAGCTGCATATCCGCGTCGCCTTGCCGCCGAAATAGTTATTGGGCCGTTCCGATATTGCCTGAATTTGGACGGAAAGCTTCGCGCAGCAGGGATATATCTTTAACTTTGGACTCCGAGCTTTTAAGTATATGAAGCGACAGTGTGCCATCGCCGCCAGGATTATCCATTGTCCACACCGTGTGCCAAAGTTCCGGTTTGTTGTCTACTAGCCACGCCAAGTCCTTGTTATGTTGCCATATTTGGGCTTCGGCGGCTCTATCCACAATGATCATGGCAACGGAAAGCCTCTGCAACTCGTTGAGCACCTCACCGGGAGTGCTGAATTTTGGCTTATAGTCAATATTCATAAAGCCGCTTTCCTCGCCAAATAGGCGCGCGCCGCGAACCGTAAAAATACTGGGCCGGACCGGATCCAATTGGGCGACCTGGGCGATGAAGCTGGATCCGCGGCTGCCGTCTGAGCCAATCACTACAACCGGGTTATTGGCAGGCAAATTATCAAACACTTTTTTTGCCACGAGCGCCATCTGGTTTGTCGGCGCCGGTTCTATCTGCAGTGCATTAATGAATATCATCCCCAGGATTACAGTCAGGATCAAATGCGGGATTTTGCGGTTGAAATTTTCAGAAGTTAGTTTACGGCGCTCCAGCTGGCGGGCGAGTAAATTTCCAACCGCCGCGGCGCCAGGCCACATCATCATCATCAATGGCCCGAGCGCGGTGATCATATAGCGGTCCAGGATGTTTGCCGGTATGAAAACTTGTAATAATATGACGGAGCAAGCCAGCGCAATAATTACTGCCCAGTGATCTGCCTCAAATGAACCCTTGCAGGCGCGAATAAAACGCAGGCGGTCGATTAATCCGGCGATGACAAGCGCACATCCCGGAAGCGTGAGGTTTTTCGCTAAAACAGAAAGATAGCCGGTTAACGCCAGCAGCGGATAGGCATAATCCCATTGGGTTTTGGCGCCTGACACCAGGGTCTCAAAAGTGAACAGGTACCAGGGCGTAACGAGTGTGCCGACGATCAATACTGGTAACCAGAAATTCCTGCTCCGCAGCAGTGAATATTTTCCGCTGATGAGGATCGCCAGTGGCACCATCACCGCTAGGAAAAGCGAGCTAAGTTTGACTAACAGCGCCGCCGCGGCGAAAATACTGAATATTACTGCCGGGCGCCTGTCTCCTTGATGAAGAAATTTTGCATAGCATATGGCGGCGATAAGCGAAAATATTCCAATTGGGATATCAAGCAGAAAGCTTCCTGCGACCCGCTGGAATGTTGGCAGCAGCGCGATTGAAACGGCGACAATTATTCCGGCGCTTAGGCCTTGAAGCCGGGTATGCCACCACATAGAAATAACACAATACAGCGCGCCCAGTACTGCTGATAGGATCAATGCAGACTGTACGGAATCCGAGGTTATGAGCGCCCACAGACTTGAAAAAGCATAGAAAAGAGGCGGGTTGCTACCTATTCGAATTGACGGATAATGGATAAAATAATCAACGGCATAAGTGACAGGATTCGCTGGAAGGATATTCCTGATATAGTCATGGGCCAGCAATGTCGTAACATAATGCCCAGTGGCGTCAGACATAAGCTCGCTGGAAAAAACTCCCCTGAAATATTGCGAGGCTATAATCGCGCAAAATAGTGCAGAGAAAGCCAGCAGGGATATTAATGTCTTATTTCGTGCTGTTTGTATCCACATGCGAGAAACCCCACGCTTGAATCGATGGCCGTCTGTTTGTTGGGCGATACTGTTGTAATCTGCAGAATCCGGCCACGAGCGACATTGGTCCTGTGTAGGTCATTGCGGCTCAAGGAAGTTCAGCATGGGCGCTTTTTATGCAATTTCATATAGGAGGATCAAAGGTTCCATATTTGCGCATACGTTATGTTGGGCCAATCACGGACTCGTCCGACGAACGATCATTAGCTTCCACGGATATTTAGGTTAGGCTAGCGTCTTGCGGGAAAACTTGCAACAGGGGGACCGGAACTAGCACGTGAAGATCACACGGTCTGCACACTGTGCTCCTCTTTGCGTGTGACGCCGCTTATGTCTTCCCATTATGGTTTTACGTATCCTGCGGGGTTACGCTGCCTGCCACGAGACTATTTGGCAACTGGTTCCGGGAACATGGCTGCGATAACTAACGGATAGAAGCTGAAATCATGAAGCTGATCGTACAAATTCCCTGCTACAACGAAGAGCACTCCTTGCCTCAGACGGTGCGGGATATTCCGCGTTCTATTCCCCGGATCGATAAGGTGGAGATTCTAATTATTGACGACGGCTCAACCGATAGAAAACTTTCGGTGGCGCGCGAATTGGGCGTCGAACACATGGTCAAGAATAAACAGAACGTGGGTTTGGCGCGGGCCTTGACCGCTGCTTGCATTTAGGCGTTGACATTATTGTCAACGCCGATGGCGATAACCAATATTCCGGCTGGGATATTCCGGATCTTATCCAGCCTATTCTTGATGGTACAGCGGACCTGGTCGTCGGTGGCCGGAAAACCGGGGATGTCGGCATTTTTCTCCCGTAAAAAGGCCTTGCAAAAATGAGAGGTCTGGCGACTCGAAGCCTGTCTGGTGTTGATATTCCGGATGCGGTAAACGGCTTTCGGGCGATTTCGCGTGATGCTGCGTTGCAGATCAATATTGTTTCTTCGTGTAGTTACACAACGGAAATGCTAATCTAGGCCGGCAAGAAAATGACGGTTATTTCCTTCCCGGGAAGCATACTGCTCACAACCGGCCTTGTACCTATTTTGAAGTTTTTGTATTACTATATGATCGGAGCAGGTGGTGGTCATATTCAGTCGCCTGACCTGGGTGCGATTCTTTCCATGACGGGTTTTTTAACCTGCCTTGTGGGACTTGTGGCGGGGCGAAAAGTAATGGACGCTAATGAATCGCAAAAGAAACCGGTTAACAGTGCAAAGGTCTGTTTTTTTCTAACCGGCGCTGTGGAGAATCAATGAAATATTCGTTGATCATAAATCATGTTCCAATGATATGGGGTGGCGTGTGACGTATAGTCAGGTGTGTTATTGATACGCCGGTTGCGGCGCCTTCCGGTTTGGCAATTTCTATTAGGCGGGGGCCTGTCGTAAAATGAATAATTCACCGCTTTCTGCGGCAGTCATCGTTCCTGCCTACAATGAAGAAGATGGCGTAGCGGACACTATTCAACATATCCGCAAGGCGATGTCCGCAGTGGCGGATTATGAGCTGATCATTGTCAATGATGGGTCGTCGGATGGCACCGCTGCCGTTCTTGAGAAAATACAGAAGGAGGACACCGCGCTTCGGGTTGTGACGCATGATAATAATCTTGGCTATGGCGCGGCGCTAAAAACGGGCATCCGGAATACGTTGGCTGAATACATCGTAATTACGGACGCCGACGGAACCTATCCCAACGAACGCATCCCAGATCTCATCGAAATGTGCCGCAATTACGATATGGTGGTTGGCGCGCGCACAGGTGACAATGTCACTTACTCAAAGGTCCGGGCGCTGCCCAAAATATTTTTGCGCGCCTGGGCTTCCTGGATCGCGCGGAAAAATATTCCGGACATCAATTCCGGAATGCGCGTGTTTCGCCGTGACGTGGCCGAGCGGTTTATGGGAATTTTACCCAACACATTCAGCTTTACACTGACGATCACCCTGGCCCTGCTGACGACCCACAGAAGAGTGATGTTTGCCCCGATCGATTATCACGAGCGGGTGGGGAACTCCAAAATCAAACCGATCCGCGATACGCTGAGATTCCTGATGCTGATCTTGCGGACTGGAACTTATTTTGCGCCACTCCGGGTCATTGGGCCGTTCGCCTTGTTACTTATGTTGGCCGCAATGGCCAGCCTTGCCTACGATATTTTTGAATTGGAAAATCTTACCGACAAGACAATAATGCTATTGTTGTTCGCCTTTAATACCGGAATGTTCGCCCTGATTGCGGACATGATCGACAAACGCGCCGCAGATTAGCCTGATATGGCTAGTCGTGTGACATTGCTACAGATATTCCGCTATCTGTTGATGACTGGTGTGAGCGCAGTATTCACTCTTGGAATGCCCGTATTACTGCACGAGGTATTTTCTGTCGAAGTAGAAACCTCTGTAGCGATCGCGTTAAGCGTGGCTTTTGTCATTAATTTTCTTACTACCCGTTATTATGTTTTTGAAGCAAAAAGTGGTGCAAAAGGGCAAGCTGTCCGCTATGTCTTCACAAGCATAGCTTTCAGGGTAAGCGAGTATTTAGCATTTTTAGTTTTACATACGTTATTACATGTTTACTACACAGTAGCGCTTATTATCATTATGTTTACTTCTCTGATTTTCAAATTTATTGTTAACCGAATTTATGTTTTTCGTGCGCATGCTGCCGAAAGTGAATGAGGAATCTTCGGGGGGCTAATTCTTGTGTTAGGTAAATATGGGTAATTCGGAAATTGAGAGCGGCAACCGGACCTATCATGAAGCCCAGAGCCATATGGAGATGCTACCCAACTATTTTGCCTGGACTTACGGGAAATTCGAAAATTTTTTGCGAGGCGATGTCATTGAGCTCGGGTGTGGAGCGGGGCTTGGTATCAATATCTGCCTGAACAAGGCGGCCCGAGTCATTGCGGTTGACTATAATGAGGAATTGCTGCGTCGCGTAAGCAGTCAATACCCGGCCAAGCAGGTCCGCACGATACAGGCTGATCTTTGTGGAGATTGGCAGGAACTGTCAGGTTTGCAGGGGGACGCCGTTATCGTGATGGATGTGCTTGAGCACTTCGCCGATGACGCTGAGTTTTTTTCTAAAGCAGCCGGGATAGTGAAGCCGGGCGGGTATTTGATCGTAAAAGTGCCCGCGCGAAGTGCGCTTTATTCCGAAATGGATCAGGCCTCCGGGCATTTCCGCCGCTATGATGCGGATAGGTTAAGCATGTTGGCGCAAGCGTCCAATTTGCGCACTATCCGCCTTAGCCAGATTAATCCGGTTGGCGGCCTTGTCTACAGGTTCAAGAATAAGAACAAAACCAACTTTTCAAAAACGTTTTCGCCAGCGCAACTGAAATTTATCAACGCGCTCATCCCGCTGATCGCTTTATTTGACATGCTGCCGCTGTTGCCCGGCCTTAGCATTGTTGGCGTGTTTCAGCGGCCGCAATAGGGATGGGGGCGTGATCAGCGCTGACTGGCGCCGCTGGCGATGCCGTCTGGCAGAGTTGCCCGCTCATCCTCGTCAGGCGCAACGGGCAATGACGTGGCGGTCACCAGGTCGCGTGTTGATTGGCCAAGGCGCGCACACAGGATAAGCGACAGGTTAAACAGCACACGCGCGGCGATGGCGGGCATCTTTTCCATAATGCGGCGCACGATCTCCTGGCTCAGCACCAGCAGTTCCACATCATCCGTGGTCACCACATCAGCGGTACGCGGCACTTCTGACAGATAGGCCAGTTCGCCAAATATGTCACCGCGTTTAAGGTGCGCTACTTCGGCTTTGTCCGGTCCCGCCAGAACTTTTACGTCACCTGATAAAATAACGAACATTTCGCGGCCCATCTGGCCTGCCTTCACTATGGGCGTATTTTTGCGGCAATGCAGCACCGATCCAGCGCGGATAAAGGAAAGAGCTTCCGTGTAGTTCAACCCCTCCAACAAAGGGATGCCCGCCGTGGGTAGTTGATTTAACTTCCTGGCCAGGAAATGCCAGAATTCGTCATCCTCCATCGCGACTTCGACTGGTGCAAGCGCGTATTCGGGAAAGCCGCGTGCGAACCAGTTACCCGTCTCTGGCGGGTTGTTCATACTGCGCGCGATGTTGATCAGAGGTGAATTAACCCGCGCAAGATGCTGGTAATCTTCCGTCACCATTACCAGCGGCACCTGATACCCAAGCGCGTCATCCATGAAGTTCTCGCGAAACCGGCGATAACCTAGCCGCTGATACAGAGGTACCAGCGCGGGCGAGCATTGACTGAAATCGAAACGGCTGCCGCCCTGGCGGGCAAGTTTATATATGGCGCTGAGCGCCAATGACGCCGCTTTGCTGCTGGTCCATTTTGGAGCGATCACCAGTTGACCGCTAAGTGACAGGGAATCGACGCCGAACTCGCGAAAGGAACCGAATCCCTCAAGCCGGGTTATTTCGGAGAGGTTGTTGTCGGCCAGACCGGTATTCAGGCGCGCCGCGGCGACCAGTTCATGGCCTTTGGATTGGGCGACATATATCTGTCTGGCCGGGGCATCCAGCGGATCACATAGAAGCTTGGCGCGATGATCCGCATAAGGCGGATCGGCGCCCAATTGCTCTACCTTCACGCGATAACGGAAACGATAAATACGTCGGCGCTCTTCCTCATCGCGCGCGACGAACACCTGTAACCCGGAATTTTGTGATGCTCCATCCTGCATAGGTAAAGAATGGATGAACAAGATGAATACCGGGTTAATCGGGGAACAAAAAAAGGGGCCGTGCACGCACGGCCCCAGTTTTCAGCAGGGAAGACTCCGATGACTATTCGGAGGTACGCAACGCAACTAACTGGCGGTTTCCCTATAACTCCTTAGAAAATGGTTCTTTCATGAACAGCCGTTCGTGGCTCCGCAGGTATTGCATTTCATACAGGTGCCGTTACGCACCAGCGTGAAATTACCGCATTCGCCGCAGCTTTCTCCTTCGTAACCTTTAACCCGCGCCTCCATCAGCAGACTGGTTTGCGTACTACCGCCATTTGTTACGGCTGTGCTCAATACAAAGCTCTCAGCGCTAACCATGGGGCCTGTGCCGGTGCGCATCTCACCCACCAGGGTGGACTTGATATCTTCTTCCTGTTCGGCAACCGGCACGTCGGCGCCGCCGGGCAACACGACGAGGCGGTTGCGCACGAAACCGGTGCTGGTAACCTTTTGCATCTGGCCGGCGACTTCCTCCGCACCGGTACCCATGGCGTCAAAGCGGTATTCATTGGGTTCCACATGCGCCAGATCGCCACGGCCCAGATAGGAGATAGCCAGTTCCCGGAACACATAATCAACAATAGATGTGGCGCTTTTGATTACCTCATTCCCCTGCACCATGCCGGCCGGCTCAAAACGGGTGAAGGTAAAGGCGTCGACAAATTCTTCCAGCGGGACGCCATATTGCAGAGCAATGGAAATTGCGATGGCGTAATTATTCATCAGGCTGCGGAAGGCAGCGCCTTCCTTGTGCATATCGATGAAGATTTCACCCAGTTTGCCATCTTCATATTCACCAGTGCGCAAATAGACCTTGTGTCCGCCGACGGTCGCCTTTTGTGTATAGCCCTTGCGGCGATGTGGAAGGCGGCGGCGCTCAACATTTTTCTTCTCAAGTTCCATTGTGCGCACCGCCAGTTGCTCGGCGACAAGTTGCGCGCGCGTGGCCGCTGGGGCTTCGATAATGGTTTGCGCAGTTTCCTGCGCGGTGTCGGCGTCATTGTCGAGGATTTGCGCATTCAGCGGTTGGCTCAGTTTGGAACCGTCGCGGTACAGGGCGTTGGCCTTGATCCCCAGACGCCAGGACTTCATATAGGCGCGGGTGCATTCCTCGATGGTTGCGTTATTGGGCATGTTGATGGTCTTGGAGATTGCGCCGGAAATGAATGGCTGGCAGGCCGCCATCATCTCAATATGGCTATCGACGCTCAGATAACGCTTGCCGATGCGGCCACACGGATTGGCGCAGTCAAATACAGGCAGATGTTCGTCTTTCAGTCCAGGTGCGCCTTCCAGTGTCATGGTGCCGCAGCAATGCAGATTGGCCGCCTCAATTTCACGGTGGGTGAAACCGAGTTCCGATAGCATGTTGAAGCTCATGTCTTCGAGCTGTTCCCTGCTGAAGCCCAGAACGTCTGTGCAGAACTCTTCGCCCAGAGACCATTTGTTGAAGACGAACTTGATTTCGAAGGCCGCATCCAACCCGGCTTCGACGGTGGCCAATTGTGCGTCACCAAAGCCGCGAGCACGCAGCGTATCGTGATTGACGCCCGGCGCACCATCCAGCGTTCCCCGGCCAACCGCATAATCAATAATGGCGTCGATTTCTGGCTGGCTATAGCCAAGCACCTGCAATGCGGGCGGCACCGTCTGGTTGATAATTTTGAAATACCCGCCGCCGGCCAGCTTCTTGAACTTGACCAGGGCAAAATCCGGTTCGATTCCGGTCGTGTCGCAATCCATGACCAGGCCGATCGTGCCTGTAGGGGCAATAACGCTGGCCTGTGCATTGCGATAGCCATGGGCCTCACCCAAAGTCACGGCCCGGTCCCAGGCAAGCCGTGCGGCGGCGATCAGCGCTTGATCCGGGCAACTGGCGGCGTCCAGTGGCACTGGCAGAGTTTGCAGTTGTTCATAACCGCCGGTTTCGCCATGCGCTGCCCGCTGATGATTGCGCATAACCCGCAGCATCGCGTCCGCATTGCGCGCATAGCCTGGGAAAGCACCCAGTTCGCGCGCCATCATTGCGGAAGTTTCGTAGGAAACGCCGGTCATCAGCGCGGAAATACCACCGGCAATCGCGCGCCCCTGGGCGCTGTCATACGCAAGCCCCATACCCATCAGCAAGCCGCCAAGATTTGCGAAGCCAAGCCCCAGCGTGCGATAGATGTAGGACAGCTCGGCGATGCGCTGGGACGGGAACTGCGCCATCATCACTGAAATTTCCAGCACCATGGTCCACAGCGACGCGGCATGCGAGAAACCCTCAACATCAAACGCGCCGGCGCCATCCTGAAACTGCATCAGATTGAGCGAGGCGAGATTGCACGCCGTATCATCCAGAAACATATATTCCGAGCACGGATTAGAGGCGCGAATCGGCCCGCTGACCGGGCAGGTGTGCCAGTCATTGATGGTCGTGTGAAATTGCAGCCCCGGGTCGGCGGACGCCCATGCAGCCTCGCCAATACGCTCCCACAGCTTACGTGCGGGCAGGGTTTTGGTCACAACGCCATCTGTGCGGCGGGTCAATGACCACTCCTGATCTTCTTCAACTGCTTTCAGAAACTCGTCCGTTACCCGTACGGAATTATTGGAGTTTTGCCCGGACACAGTCAAATAGGCTTCGGAATCCCAATCTGTGTCGAAGGTTGGGAAATCGATCCGCTTATGTCCCTGACGGGCAAATTGCACCGCGCGCTGAATATAATTTTCCGGCACCATCATGGCGCGGGCGTTGCGGATTTCCTGACGCAGCGCCGGGTTCTTTTTCGCATCAAAGCATTCGTCGCCGTCGCTGCTGCAATTGACGCAGGCGCGGACGATGGCGTTGAGATGTTTATCAAGCAGCTTGGATCCGGAAACCAGCGCCGCCACTTTTTGCTCTTCGAGCATTTTCCAGTCAATGAATGTCTCGATATCCGGGTGATCCGCATCGACGATCACCATCTTGGCGGCGCGCCGTGTGGTGCCACCCGACTTGATGGCCCCGGCCGCGCGGTCGCCGATGCGCAAAAAGCTCATCAGGCCGGAGGACTTGCCACCCCCGGAAAGCGATTCATTTTCGCCGCGCAATGCGGAGAAGTTGGAGCCCGTGCCAGAGCCATATTTGAACAGGCGGGCTTCACGAACCCACAGGTCCATAATGCCGCCTTCGTTCACCAGATCGTCACTGACGCTCTGGATGAAACAGGCATGGGGTTGGGGACGCTCATAGGCGCTGCGGGAGCGGTGCACCTCTCCGGTGGTATGATCGACGTAGAAATGCCCCTGCGCTGGCCCATCAATGCCATAGGCCCAGTGCAGGCCGGTGTTGAACCATTGCGGGCTGTTCGGCGCGCACATCTGCTTCGCCAGCATATAGCGGTGTTCATCATAAAAAGCGCGGGCGTCCGATTCGGCATCAAAATAGCCGCCTTTCCACCCCCAGTAGGTCCACGCGCCGGCCAGCCGGTCAAACACCTGACAAGCCTGCATCTCAGGCCCAAAACGTTTGCTGGGGTCAATACGCTCCAGCGCGGTGTCGTCGGCGGCACGCCGCCATAGCCAGCCCGGAACGTCCGCTTCCTCGACGGGGCGAAGTTCGGCGGGCACCCCGGCCTTGCGGAAATATTTTTGCGCCAGAACGTCACACGCGACCTGGCTCCAGCTTGCGGGGACGCTGATTCCCTGCAGATAGAATACAACGGAACCATCGGGGTTACGAATTTCGCTATTGGTGGTGCGAAACGCAATGCCTTCGTATGGAGATTGGCCTTCGACCGTATAGTGACGCTTCACGCGCATATTTTCGCCCCAATTTACTGCGTTTATGACTGGTCTGGATCGGGGGGCCGTGTTGCCTGCACAAAAGCTTGAGATAACCTGTATCGCTTTTGTAATGATCACAACATCTAGTGTCCCTTTCCCCAGGGACCACCAAGACTAGGCGATAGTGAAAAATGCGCAACAACATTTTGTGGATAAAAATTAGATTTCCACAAGATAGTGGGCTGTGTATAACTTCTACTTGAATTATTTCATCCGAATAATATTAAATTAAATCAACATATTATGATATATATCTCATGTAATATAAGAGGGTGGCGTTTTTACGAAAATATTTTTAGGTAATACCTGAGAAAATAATGACGCGGGACCGGGCTGGACGCTGGGCCAAGCGAATGTCATATTCGCGTCAAATTCGGCCATATCCATACGGCGATTTGCGCCATGGACCGGTCATTGCCTAAAAGGGGTGCGTAATGGGCCTGATCAAGCAGATGTTTACCTGGTGGGATGGGCAGAGCGCGGGAACGCGGCTGTGGACCTGGCGCAAAGGCATACGAGTCGGCGCCGACTCCCAGGGCAACATTTATTACCGGGAGCGCGAGCGGGACCGGCGCTGGGTGATTTATAATGGTGACGTCGACGCCTCGCGTATTCCGCCGGAATGGCATGGCTGGCTGCACCATACGGTGGACGAATTACCGGGCGAATCAGCACATAAGCGCAAAAAATATGAACAGCCGCATGTATCGAATCAAACAGGCACCCCGAATGCCTATCGTCCCAGAGGCAGCATACTGACCGAGCCCGTCACAGCCAAAAAGACAGCGGCCTACGAAGCCTGGAATCCGGAAATATAGCCATGGGTGGAAATCTCGTTGAAACGCTGATCGGGGCCGCAGTGCTGGTCGTCGCCGGAATCTTTCTGGCCTTCGGATATTCTACCAGCAGTATCGGTAGCGATGGCGGCTTTATGCTTATCGCCAAATTCGACCGTGTGGATGGATTGACCACGGGCAGTGATGTGCGCATGTCCGGTATAAAAGTGGGTACCGTTATCGCTCAGCGGCTAGATCAGGAGACTTATCAGGCGGTGATCGAGATGGATATTAAGCAGGGGATTCCTCTGCCGGACGATTCCTCCGCCAAGATCACCAGCGAAGGATTGTTGGGCGCGACCTACCTGTCGCTGGACGCAGGGGGCAGTGAAGACTTTCTGGAAAATGGCAGCGAGATTCGCTTTACCCAGGGTTCCATTGATTTAATGAGCCTGATTGGCCAGGCCATATTCTCGGCTACCGGTAACACCGAAGAGAAAAAATGACGGCATCCGGCGCATCGGCTGCAACCAATAGTCAGCAATGGCAGGCGGAATCCTATGCGCGCAACGCCCGCTTCGTCGCTGATCTGGCGCGCCCTGTGGTTGATTTGCTGGCCCCCAAGGCCGGCGAGGCAATACTTGATCTGGGGTGTGGGGATGGGGCCCTTAGTCTCACCATTGCAGCAAGGGGCGCGAACGTCACCGGCATTGATCCTAGCCCATCCCTGATCGCTGCGGCGCATGCAGGCGGGCTTGCCGCCGTGCGCGGGGATGCGACGGCGCTGCCGTTCACCGGCTGCTTTGATGCGGTTTTCAGCAATGCGGTGTTGCACTGGATACAAGATCCCGATGCTGTGATTGGCTGTGTAGCGAGGGCGCTGCGCCCCGGCGGGCGCTTTGTGGGGGAGTTTGGCGGGCACGGTAATGTGGCGGCCATTGTGGTGGCGCTGCGCGCGACTGCCCGCAGATACGGGTTGGAAGAAACCGAGGTCTCGCCGTGGTTTTATCCAACGCCCGCTGAATATTCGGAACGCCTGAGGCACGGTGGGTTCCATGTCGACTATATCGAACTGATTCCCCGTCCAACCCCGCTTCCAACCGGTATTGACGGCTGGCTGGACACGTTTCGCGCGCCCTTCTTCCAGTCTTTGCCAAGCGATAAACACGCGTCGATTCGCCAGGAAATTATCGATCTGCTGGCGCCGTCATTATGTGATTCGCAGGGCAACTGGACGGCGGACTATGTGCGGCTGCGTTTTGCCGCGCATCTGGCGGCATAAATCATGAAAATAAAACCGGGTATTGTGGCGCTAAGTCTGTTGTGGCCCGTCGCGGGGTGGGCGCAGGTCGCGTTTCCGCCCAATGAGCCCACGCAGTCACTTGATGTGCCGAGCCTGGAGGAAGAGCTTGGCGGCGTTGCGCCGTGGCTACAAGTTCCCCAGGCAGGCGCGCCGCCGGTGACCGTCGAGACCGAAGAAGAACGGCGCGCCAAAACCGTACGCCTGAATGGCCTCGACAAAATCACCGGACGGATCATGTCTTTCGATGCGCCTGTTGATGTTCCAACACAGTTTGGCGCCTTGCAGATTACCGCGCGCACCTGCCATAAGCGCCCGCCGGAAGAGACGCCCGAAACCAGCGCCTATCTGGAGATTGCCGATTTTGGCACCGCCGCGTCCGCTGCCAATGGGGCGGTCTACCGGCAGCCGGTGTTTTCGGGCTGGATGTTTGCGTCCAGCCCGGCATTATCGGCGCTGGAACACCCGGTTTACGATGTCTGGGTGATTGATTGCAGGACGTCGCAGCCGTCACAGGGATCCGGCAGCGAATAGAAATCGCCAATGTTGCTGGTGGCCCGGCGCAATAATTTCTGATAGCGGGCGCGCGGAATTTCGACGCCCCCGAAACTGCTCAGGTGCGCTGTCAGGAATTGTGTGTCCAGCAATTGAAAGCCGCCCGCCCGCAAACGGCCTGCAAGATGCGTAAGGGCAACTTTGCTGGCGTCGCGCACCAGACTGAACATGCTTTCTCCAAAAAATGCCGCGCCAATTTGGACGCCGTATACGCCGCCAACTAGCCGCTCACCCTGCCAGCATTCGACACAATGGCCATGCCCCTGTTCGAACAGTGCGGTATAGAGGCCGATTATCTTCTCGTTGATCCAGCTGTCTTCATGCCCGGGCCGTGGCGCGGCGCAGGCGCGCATGACCTGTTCAAAGGCGGTGTCAATGCGCACCGTAAAGCGATTGGTGCGGATGGTGCGCGCCAGTCGGCGGGAAACATGAAAATGGTCCAGTGGCAGAATGCCGCGCGTTTCCGGATCAAGCCAGAACAGCTCCGGATCGTCACGGCTCTCCGCCATGGGAAAATAGCCGTGGGCGTAGGCGCGCAACAGCAGTTCCGGCGTCAGTTCAGGCATTTAGCGCATGATCTTCTCAACTGTTTGCGAGACGGGTCTCAAGCCAGTGAATATCATAATTGCCGTTAATAAAATCGGGCTCCTCCAGCAGCGCCCGGTGCAAATCCAGCGTGGTCTCGACCCCATCGATAACGAACTCGTCCAGCGCGCGGCCCAGGCGCATCAGGCATTCGTGCCGGTCGCGGCCATGCACGATCAGCTTGCCGATCATGCTGTCATAGTAAGGTGGTATCCGGTACCCCGCATAGGCTGCCGAATCGATACGCACCCCAAGTCCTCCGGGAACATGGAAGTTCCTGATCGTTCCCGGGCTGGGGATAAACGTTCGGGGATGCTCGGCGTTGATTCGGCACTCAATGGCATGGCCGCGCAGCACGACGTCTTCCTGTCTGAAGCTGAGGGGCAGTCCGCAGGCCACGCGTATCTGTTCGCGCACCAGATCGATACCGGTCACCATTTCCGTCACGGGATGTTCAACCTGAATACGCGTGTTCATTTCTATGAAATAAAACGCGCCTTTTTCGTACAGAAACTCGATCGTACCCGCGCCGAGATAGCCAATTTTTTGCATGGCTTTCGTCACAATGCGGCCGATCTCCCGGCGCGCGGCGTCATCCAGTGCAGGCGAGGGGGATTCTTCGAGAATTTTTTGATGCCGGCGTTGCAGCGAACAATCGCGTTCCCCCAGATGCACCACGTTGCCATGCGCATCCGCCATGATCTGAATTTCAATATGGCGTGGATGGCCCAGATATTTCTCCAGATACATGGCGTCGTCACCAAACGCACTGCGCGCCTCGCCCCGCGCGGTGGCCAGGGCTTCCGCCAGCGCGCCGGGGTCCGTGGCCACCTTCATACCGCGCCCGCCGCCGCCCGCCGCCGCCTTGCACAACACAGGATAGCCGATGCTGGCGGCAATTCCGGCCGCGTCCGCATCGCTTACCGCGCCGGGCGATCCGGGAACCACCGGCACACCGGCGGCAATCATTGCCTGCTTGGCTGCGATCTTGTCGCCCATCTCCCGGATATGTTCCGTGCTCGGACCAACAAACGTAATCTTGTGCGCGGCCAGTATTTCAGCAAAATTTGCGTTTTCAGAAAGAAAGCCATAGCCGGGATGAACTGCGTCTGCGCCGGTTATTTCACACGCGGTTACGATAGCTGGAATGTTGAGATAGGATTTTGCCGCCGCAGGTGGCCCGATGCACACACTTTCGTCCGCCAGCCGCACATGCATGGCTTCTGAATCCGCAGTGGAATGCACGGCGACGGTTGCAATGCCCATTTCCTTGCATGCGCGATGAATGCGCAGCGCAATCTCGCCCCGATTGGCGATAAGCAATTTCTTGATCATACACTGGCCCAAACTATTTTCAGCCCGGCTGTCATTCAATGATGGCCAGGGGCTCGCCGAACTCCACCGGCTGTCCGTCCTTGACCAGAACCCGGACTACCTTGCCGGAACGCGGCGCGGCAATGGGGTTCATGGTTTTCATGGCTTCTATAATGAACAGTGTCTGGCCGGTTTCCACGGCGTCACCTACCGCGACGAACGGCGTGGCCCCTGGTTCCGGGGCCAGATAAACCGTTCCGACCATGGGCGACGTAACGGCGCCAGGATGCGCCGTCATGCTTTCGCCTGGCGCCGGCTGCACCGCAAGGGACGTTGCCGGCGCCGCAGCATATTGCACCACGGGGGCGGGCGCACCTGGTTGCCGGCCGACGCGCACCCGCAGCCCGGCATGTTCGATTTCGATTTCGGTTAGTCTGGTCTCATCCAGAAGTTCCGCAAGCGCGCGGATCATGTCCCGGTCGATTTTGTCTTTATCCATGCTTCTTTCCGTTAACTCAAAACGTCCGTAAGGGCTTCAAGCGCAAGCACATAACCCCGTGCGCCAAAGCCGCAGATCAGTCCCAACGCCGCTGGGGTAATATAGGAATGATGGCGAAATGTCTCGCGCTGAAACAAATTCGACAGATGCACCTCGATGATAGGTTTATCAACCGCCCGCAATGCGTCAAGGATGGCGACCGACGTATGCGTATAGGCGCCCGCATTGATGATGATGGCGTCGGTGTTTTCGCGCCCCCACTGAATCCAGTCCACCAGTTCGCCTTCATGATTCGATTGACGAAAATCCAGCCGCCAGCCATGGGCCGCCGCCGACTTGTTCATCAGCAGATGAATATCGTCAAGAGTTGTCTTGCCATAGATTTCCGGCTCGCGCGTGCCGAGCAGGTTCAGGTTCGGGCCGTTAAGCACAAGAATGAGCGCCGTCATGGGGCCTCCCAAATCGGTTGTCCCAGCTTTGTAACCTGACTAGGCCAGTATGGGAAGGGCAACCCTTTTTTATGCACTGTGGCGACCATCTAACGCAGGGCAGCCTTTATCTTTTCTGCAAAAGGTTGCAGCACGGATTTATCGACCATATCGCGTGCATGCATGACAAGTTCAACGTCTTTATAGCGCGGGATGACGTGGAAATGAATATGAAACACGGTTTGTCCCGCCGCGCTGCCATTAAACTGATACAGGCCCACGCCGTCGGGTTTCAGCGCGGTGTTGACAGCCTGGGCAAGGCGATGGGTCGCGCGAATCAGGATAGCGGCGTCATCGGTGCTGACTTCAAAAATATTTGCTGCATGGTTTTTGGGAATGACCAGGCAATGACCCGGCGATTGCGGCATCACGTCCATAAAAGCGAGGGTTTCCTCGTCCTCATGTATTTTTACGGATGGAATCTCGCCACGCAGAATTTTACAGAATATGCAGTTTGGATCGCCGGTCATTCTTCTTGCTCCTCCTGCTCGTTTCTTCGAAATGGGGAATGTCCGGCCAGTATATGCGAATCCTCAATCACATGCGCGCGTTCCTGCGCAAGATACTGGCGCACCGCATCGCGCAGCCGCGGGTCTTTAATCCAGTGCGCGCTGTAGGTCAGATTGGGTAAATAACCACGCGCCAGTTTGTGTGCGCCCTGTGCGCCCGCCTCCACGCGTTGCAGGCCACGGGCAATGGCAAACTCGATAGCCTGATAATAGCAGGCTTCGAAATGCAAAAAAGGATGTTCTTCGATACACCCCCAGTTACGCCCGAACAGCGCTTCGCCGCCGATAAAATTTATAGCACCCGCAATTGGACGTCCATCGCGGCTGCACATGACAAGCGCAATTTTATCCGGCATGGCAGCACCGATCAGGCTGAAAAATTCCCGCGTCAAATAAGGCTGTCCCCATCTGCTGCGGCTGGTGTTCAGATAAAACTTATAAAATGCGTCCCAGTGCGCCTCCTTGATCGCATCGCCGGTGAGCATTTCAATTTCAATGCCGTTTGCTACCGCCTCGCGGCGTTCCTTGCGTATCTGTTTGCGTTTTCGCGAGTTAAGACTTTTCAGAAAGTCGTCAAAGTTTTGAAAGCCCTGGTTTAGCCAGTGGAACTGATAGTCCGTACGCTGCAAAAACCCCGATGCGCCAAGCGTCTCCCATTCATCCTTTTCAAGAAATGTGAAATGTATTGATGAAACCCCCGACTTTTCGGCAATTTCAGTACTGGCGCGGATCAACGCATCACGGTGCTGCGCGCCATTGCTATGCGGACGGACAAGTATGCGGCGGCCTGGCGCCGGGGTAAAAGGCACGCAGACCTGCAGCTTGGGATAATATTGCCCGCCTGCGCGGTGATAGGCGTCGGCCCAGGCATGATCGAAAACATATTCACCATAAGAATGTGATTTAAGATACATCGGAATGGCGCCAAGAAGTGTGCCATCGGGGGATTCCAGCACGATGTGGCGGGGCGCCCAGCCCGCATGATCGGCTGCCGACCCGGATTTTTCCAGGGCCAGTAAAAAGGCATGCGACAAAAAGGGATTGGCGGGAGTTTCCTCACCAGATGGCAACTCCGTTGGATTGGCGCAGGCATCCCATTGCCCCGCCTGGACCGCATCGATATTTTCGATGATGCGGACGCGAAGTTGGCCGCTGCTGTCAGGCATGAAATCCCTCAAAAATAAAACTGTCCGCATGGCGCCTTGCGATAGCCGCCTGCTGTGGCGTCCGCACCGTCCAGCATAGCAGGGGAATGCGCTGACGGCGAACGGCGCGGGTTGGCGGGCTCGGCAGATCACGCACATTATAGGATACAAAATGCGGCTGGCTTGTGCCGCAGCTCCATAATTTTCCCCATGCAAGGCGTTGGCGCCAGGCCATGCCGGGTTCAGGCCGGGAAATAAAATTCTGCGCGATCTGCCCGCGGGTAAATGCGGGCGCATTTTCAACAAACCAGGCGACACTGGCAGGATTGAAAGACTGGACAGCGAAGGGGCCATTATAGTGGGCCAGCAGCTCCGCGATTCGGGCTTCCAGCGGTCCGATGCGGCCCCCGGGCGGCACTTTTATTTCGATCAGCAGGGGGGTGCGCCCGTTCACGGTGTCCAGTGTATCGGCAAATGTCGGAATGGTTTCCTTGCCCCCGAGAAGCGGGAGTTTGCCCAGCGCCCGATGGTCCAGGTTTGCGACGGATCCGCGCGCGGCCGTCATGCGGCCCAGCGTGAAATCATGAAACACAACCGGCGTCCCGTCGCCTGCAGCCTGCACATCCAGCTCCATGCCATAGCCCTTGTCAACGGAGGCGCGAAACGCGGCGAGACTGTTCTCGGGCGCGGCGCCGCTATTATCAAACAGGCCGCGATGGCTATAGAGATATTTGCTCAACCACCCGGTCATTGTGTTATCGGGGTGGATCAATGGCAAAAACGCCAGCGATTTCGACGGCGACATCGAACGGCAGGCTACTGCATCCGACGGCAAAGCGTGCATGAACGCCTTTCGCGCCAAACACATCTGCGATCAAATCCGAGGCGCCATTTATGACAGCGGGGTGTTCGCCGAATTCCGGGGTTGCGTTGACGAATCCTTCGATGCGCACGCATTGCCGCACCCGGTCCAGATTGCCATCGCAGGCTTCGCGCAAATGCGCCAGTAAATTCAGCGCGCATAACCTTGCGGCCTGCTGGCCCTGGGC
>JAUSQH010000223.1 GCA_030652895.1 Alphaproteobacteria bacterium | reverse complement strand
GCCCACGCCGGTCGGGCCGCAAACGGGAATCAGGTCGGCACTGGAGCCGGCCATGAGCATCAGCTGACACTCCTCCATGGTGCTGGCAATCCGCGGATGGCGGATTCGCAATCCAGGCGTCGCGGTCCTGGAAATCGTTATTGGGGTTGAGGTATGGGTTTTTGTATTCATGGCTCGTTTCAAAATCAAAAAGTGTCAAATTCCAGGTCGTCTGGCTGTTCAGGCTGGCGGTGCGACAAAGTCACTGGTTGGTAAGCCGCCGAGGGTTCGAGAGCAACGTCGATGACCGCCGTAGATGTCATGCGGTCCAATTGCGGAAGTTGCGCTGGCGGGATGATGGCGCCCAGAGCGAGGTGCTCGTATAGCTCTCGGTTCTCTTGCTGCCGCTCGAAATCCAGCTTGGCGGCGCCTTCGGGTGTAAAGACGCGCAAGAATTCCTTGAGCTTCTGCTGCGAAGGCTCCTCGTCATTTCGCGGGCGGAAGCGGCTGAATAATTCATTTGAAATGAGCTCCCGTTCCCGCTCCGTCATTTGGCCCAAGCCAACGAGGGCCTTGCAGTGGGCCGGAAACCAGCGTTTGTTAATCTGGATATAGACAGTTGCGCCATCCCAGGGGTCGTAGCGAACCGGCAGCGATTTGCCGCGCAGCTTGGGGTCGCGCAATTCCGGGCACCAGTAATAGAAATTGCTATGCACCTTGACTCCGCGCTGCCGGTCGACCTTGCGCACCCCGCGGCGACTTACGGTCGGGCAGGTGAGGATGAGGAAGTCCCGGGTCAGCGTGACGATACGGTGGGCACGCAGACCTGAATTGGCCAAGCTGCGTTCACAGGCTTCGCGAGGCGTCATGCCCAAGGACGGATGGGTTTCCGTGTCGTAATACTCGAAGGCCCAATATTCGAGGCCGTAGTACAGATACTCTAGGCACCATTCGGCAAGGCGTGACGGGATGAATTTGCCCGTAATCTCGCGCACTTTTTTCGTGGCTTTGGTATTGCCGGCGAGGTTGTGCACATACTCTGTGTGGACACGGCCAAAGATACGCTCCATAACCGAGCCATGGCGCGGCCGGCCCGCCGGCCGGAAACGCACGTGGATACGCATCAATTCGGTAAATCGGTCGAAGTCATGGCTACGAAAATCCGCGCCGTTATCGACAACGATAAACTGCGGCAGGCGGCGATAGCGACGCACCATATCCCGCAGCAACATCATGTTCGAGCGGTACGATGGCGGGTCGTAGCTCAGATAGATACCGACGATGCGACGGGTAAAGGCATCAATCGCCAGGGATAGCCAAGGACGGCCCAGACATTTTCCGGTCTTGAGCGCAATGAGCTCGATGTCCAGCTCCGTATGGTCCATGTGCACGTACTGCAGGAAGCGCGAGCCATGTACCGGGTGTCTGCATACAAGACTTGGACGAACTCGGAGTTCTTATAGGCAACCCGATTACCGTGGCGGGCGCGGTCGGCAGTTTGCTGCGCAACTGCTTTGATGCGGGCAATCAGGGTCGGATACGATGGCGTCGCAATATCCCGCTCAGCACACAAAACCTTGAGTTGCTCATGCGTATGTTGGGCATTCGGCGCTGCGCTGGTCAGATAGTGCTCCCGAATGACATGCTGCATGGCGGCTTCTTGCGCCTCGCTAAGACGCGGCAGCCGATTGCCCCGATGGCGCAAGCGGGGAACCAGGGCGACCAGTTCATCGGTCCCGGTCAGCTTAGCTATGGCCAAAGCCTTCAGATGACGTCGTTGGGTCCGGTTGGGTTTAGTAACGCTCTCCAAAGTGCCCTGCCGGCTCAGCGCAGTTCTCAGTTCCTCCTCGGTGAAATCCGAGAGGCGAATGGGTTCGAGCTGATTTGAACCGGTATCGGCCGTTGTCAGGTCCTGTTTGAAGGCAAGTTTTTCGAGGGTATCGATGGCGACTTCAACGCTATTGCCATCATCCGACTGCAAGACGGCCTTGCTGCCGCCGACCATGACGACCGTGTACGGCTGCTGGTCGTAAACCACGCGAGCACCGACACGGATGTCGACGATGCCGGGAATCGCCCGGGGGACAGGCCGCAGGCGCGCGTGCTCGAACTCGCGCACGGCGGTATCGCGGAACACGCGGCAACGGTGCGGCTCTTCCAGTGGCGCAACGTCGATGTCGGAGACCAGCAAGCCATCGGCAATCAGTTTGAAGACATCGTCAGGCCGGCAGTCGAGTTTCTCGTAAAGCTCGGCCAAGTAGAGAACGGCATCCTCAGCCAGCGCCGCATGGATGTCCTGCGCGACATTGACCGGGCAAGGTGGCGCTGCAGGATGCAGGTAGTCTTCCAGCAGCAGGACGTTCTCAATCCTGCGCTGCGGAATGTCGCGCTCTGTATAGATGCGGTAGCCAATACCACGGTCGGCCAGCCAGGCTTCGATGAGCGGAGCGTACCAGGTGCCATCTGGCCCCAGCTGGTAGCGCCAGGGATAGCGGCGGGCCAGGCCCTCCAGTTTGCTCCACGGCTTGCGTTCCTCCAGAACGACCACACGCTCGCGTATGACCAGGAAATCCGGTGTGTGGTCAATTTGATGGATTTCACCATCCGTGTCGATAACCTCGAATTTCAATCGGCAGGGCTGCGGGTAGTACTCCAATACATCCGGGTCATACTCGTGGCTGACAGCAGCCGGGAACTCGAAATGCCGACTTTCTGTTTCTACCGTCCCCTGCATTTTGCAGCTCCGGTAGGGCGTGATGACGTTGCCACCGCCCTTTGAACGGACTTGGCGTACCGGCGCATACTTGGCCGCATCGAGGACCAGACGACGACCGGTCACAGGGAGCCCTAAACGGTCGAGCAATTGCTCCCGCTGGGAATTCTCAAGCATTTGATGATGCCTCCTGATAGTAGAGGCAAACGTATAGATAGCTTGGGTGCCCATGTGTCAAAATTGACTCTAATCGCCTTTGAGAGTCCCTTGAGAAATTATTCGTCCTGATATGAACCGAGTCGGTCGCCCGATTTCCTTTGACCCCAAATCCAGTGCAGCGAAGACGGAATCGCAAGCAATGGAGGACTGGGGGCATGAGGCGAGCCTGCTGATTAAGCGTGGAATGCAGGCGCGCAACTGGGGCTACCGTGAATTGGCCGATGCCTTGCGGACGCAGGGGGTGAAGCGCAGTGCCGCGGTCATCAATCGCCGCATCAACCGGGGAAATTTCAGTGGGGGTTTCCTGCTGGCCTGCCTGTTTGTGCTGGAGAACGACACGGACGCTACGGCAGACACAAAAATAACAACCGACGGTCCCGTTGCTTCGAATAGGGCCAGGAAATGAGCCGCACCCATGAACAACGCGATGCCCGGGAAGGCTTGTGCGGCAAGGGGTTCGAAGGGTGTCGCTCTGCTTCGTTGCCGCTCTATTGATGCTGGACATCCCTTGGCCTCCCATTTCGTGGTCTCTCACAAAATGTGGGCCGCTGCCTTGGCGGCAGGACGCTTACATCAAACTACTGACACTTTTTTAGGTCCATGAAATTGTCATGGAACAATAAAAATAGGCCATTTCCTGGTACATGCAAGCCATGAAAGAACGACGGCCTTAGCTTGGACTTATGTCCCCGGCTTCAATTGGCCAACAAGATGACGGCTCTTTGGCCGCACGCCGGACCGGTCGCCAATCATGCACAATCGTTCAGAGCCAAAGCTGTTTACAATCACCAGAGCGCCAACAACTGAATCCAAAATGCTACCCAGCGGCAAATAAACACAACAGAGAATCGCTAATCTTGCCACCGGTCCCTACACCAACACTCCAGTTTCCCGCGAATGCCCTTCCGGACTCATTGGAAGACTTCCTTCTCGAAGTCAGGCAGGCCCCGGGTCGACCGCTTCGCATGCCCATTCATCTTCGATGGGGAGGTGGGCTAGGTGGAGCGGTCCATGCTGTTCAGATTGTTGCATCCTGGGCTCAGCAATCCGCTGGCGACCTCTTGCTAAGGTTGCCGCCAATCTTTTCTGACCAAGAAAATACGAGAGAGCGGTTTGCATCGACTTTGCCCGGCATGGCGGCCCTTTACTTCGCCGACGCAATCCAGTGCGGCGGTACACCCTTCAACAGATACAAAGCGTTAGAGATAGTCGCGCCCCGGGTCGCTGCGATGCAGAACGAGTCCTTTCGAGACACGCTGCGAGGCCAAGGCGCTGCGCTGTGCTGTTTCGCGGGGGCAAGAAGCGAGTTCCTGACTCCTCTATATGCGCAATCATCTCCCGGCCAGGTAAGGGAGATTTCAGACTTCCGGGTTCTTCTACCTCGAATGTTGAGCCATCTTGGTATTCGGGCGTCCGAATCCCTTACGGAAGGCCAGCTCGACTATCTCAGTGGGCTTGTTTACCAGTTGTTCCTAAATGCAGACGAGCATGGTTCGTACGATGTCGCTGGCAATCGTTACGAGCACGCGATGCGAGGGCTCGCAATTCGAATGACATCTGTTAACGACGTGCCATCTCTCGTTAAGTATGCTGGCGAGGACACATCGCTTCGCGCCTTTCTTGTTAAGCAGGCTTACCTTACAAAGGACAAGAAGCGAAAGCCTCTTGAGAACGACAAGGAGTTGTCCCAAGAAGAGCAGGAAGAGCTTCCAAGCCCAATACATCTCATCGAAATATCAGTCTTCGATACGGGGCCTGGCCTTGCGTTGCGCTGGTTAGCCGACCAAGGGCGTCGCAGCTACGAAGAAATAACACTCGATGAGGAAATGGAGGCTGTGCAGTCCTGTTTCCAAAAGCACTCGACCACCAAAGCCAGTCAATATTTTGGGTTAGGCCTTCCGATGGCCCTGATGGCGATGAAGCACCTTAACGCCTTCATGACCCTCCGCACAGGCCGCTTGAGCCTCTATCAAGACTTCTCCAAGTCCGATACGGTTGCGTTCAAGCCCACTAATCGATTCACTAAGGCCAAAAAGCTGGCCGAGATTGCAGGCACTGGTTACACCATCTGCTTCAGGGTGAAGTGACGATGTTTGGACCGTCTGGTTTCTTCTGTTTCACCTATCAGCTCAAGACCCAAAATGGCGAAGGCCAGCGCTATGCGTTCGCCTATAAGCCTCCGGGCCCACTCCAGCGTGGCGCGCTCGACGAGCTCATGCTTGCCATGTGCAAAGGCCCCCTGCTGCCAGACGCTGTGGTTGTTTTGGGAGTAAAGGACGAACCAAACATCGATATGCTGGCGGAACTGCGGGCAGAAAGTTCCGTGATTTCCAGACAGAGGCTTCAATCCCGTATTCCACTCCTTTTCGCGCACTACGACTTAATGACAGGGGCAGTCAAAACAACCCTGTTGGACATGTCTTTTCGCAAGCGCAAAGCAGAATTTGATAAGGTCGTCAGCGCAGGTCTCAAAGAATGGTTTGAATCTGGTTTGCGCGCCGTGTTCGACCCTAAAGAAGTCATCCTGCAGGCTCCGTCCGGATACGCATATCAAAAACCCTCGGGCGCACGGTCCGAGCTTTTTCTAAAGCCAGATTTGGCGCTGAAATCATCCGCTTCAGTCGCATTCGTTGCGCTCGCACTATTCCAAAAGCTATTTGCGGGCAAACCCGAGAAGTACGCGGAACTCAGGACGGTCTTTGTCGACACGATGGCCATAGCGCCTGTCGCGTATGGATTAAGGGACTTGCTGTCTTTGTGTGGCTTCGACCAAGCTTTCCACATCGAAAGCTTTCATTCCTATGGAGGTTTTGAGGAGGTCAAACGCCCTCTCCCAAGAACCTCACTCTGCATGATTTCGTCCTCGTCCTCGATGTCATTGCACGAGAAGTGGATGGCCCAGAAAGAGGTGGCACAGGACGAAGTTGTTACGCTCCTGACTCTCATAACGGCGACCAAATTCAAAGATGGTGCATTGCTGGCAATTGAGAAACCAGATGGTGCAACCGCCGCGGGCCCAGCCCAACTAAGCATCCGCATCAAAGGTGAAACATTTCTGCCAGAGCAAGAGCCCGCAAAAAAAGTCCTGCTTAGCGACGTGCACCATCGTAGCGACGAGGATGTCTCGCTCTTCTGCAGCCTCGCTGGAAAGCATGTCTTCGACATTTTCCGGCGCCCGCCAAAAAGCGGTTCCAAGATTCGCTCCCTCTATGTCGACGGAGGGCTGCTAATCGAGCATCCCGATTTTGGGAAATGGATGGACGAGCGGCTGATTCAATCAGTCAAAGCTACTACGCGAGCAATCATTTACCAGGATGACCCTGCTTCTTTGGCGCTCGCCAATCGAGTAAAGGCGTTCTGTATCGACAACCTCAAGCTCAAAAGCCCTTCTCTTCTCCCTGCCAACAAGCTGCCTGAAACTAAGCTCGGCAATACAACTGGCGTCATCGTATGCGCTGCAGTTGTTGGTAAAGGTTCGCAACTGCTTGAAATCAGCCGTAGCCTGCGGGATATGCACGATGGCCCACGCCTGTACATCATCGGATATCAGGTAGCTGAAACGCGGAGTGAATTGAAAACGCTCAAGGACAATCTTAAGCACTCAAAATGCGTACCTTATCAAATCGAAAGGTACGGGGCGTCAGCAATTGGAACCCAATTGCTGACGAGCTTTGAACAGGAGTCCAAGCTCTACTACGGGTCTTCCATAGACGTGCGTCAACTTCCAGGCCTTCTGGCAGAGAGAAGCGGGGCCCTGGGCTCCACCAAAACCGTTGGCGCGCTCGCCCTGCTTCCTCACGGAGCAGCTTTAGACAGCAAAATGCGCCTCAGACCAGGCTTTGCTTATTGGTCGACCGACTTCGAGCCCCAAGCCTGTCATGCGGAAGTGCTCGCCACTATCGCCGTCATACTCCAGCGTGCTCGCGAGCACGACAAGCTTCCCGATGAACGACGCCTGTCGACCGCAAGCTACCGGCATGTTGTGCTAGACCCTGAGAACTTTGCACGTTTCAACGACGGTGTTCTCCAAGCTGCATTGCTTCGAAATGCTTATCCCTCTGAACTCGACTATCGCGCCGACCATACCGCCAGCGATTTCATGAAGGCGCTCATTATTCGTACCCTTGCAAGAGCTACCGAGGAATCGGGGGAAGCAGCATTAGAGTTTATTCTGGCACTCGCCACAAAAAGGCTGCAACTAGAGGATGGTCACCTTGTGGAAATTCATAAGGCAGTCAAAGAGGGTCCCAAGCGCCCCGCACCGCTCCAGAACGCTGTTGAGTTCCTTTTGAGGCCTCCCAATAGGGGCCTAAGGACAAAGCAGAAACTGCCATTTTGACGCCTGTCACTCGCACGTAATACGGTGAATTCAAGAATGCGTGCTTAAACTGTCCGAGAACCTATCGGCTGTGACGCGTGCTCCCCCTTGTTGCATAATCATGGCCAAACAAGGGTCCCTATGGAGGCCCATGCTTCCCGCCTAACCTACAAGAGCACTAATGGCCACCGACCTTTCCGAACTCGAATCGCGCCTCTGGTCCGCTGCTGACCAGCTCTGGGCGGGCACCGGGCTCAAGCCCTCCGAGTTTTCCACGCCCGTTCTCGGGCTCATCTTCCTGCGCTATGCCGACCAGCGCTTCCACGATGCCGGCGAGCGCTTCAAGAAGGATGGCCTGCCCCTGGACGAAGTGGATAAGACCGACTACCAGGCCGAAGGCGTGCTCTACCTCAAGCCCGAGGCCCGCTTCTCCTACCTGCTGGGGCTGGCTGAAGGCGCCGACCTCGGCAAGGCCATCAACACTGCCATGGTGGAGGTCGAGGCCGAGAATCCGGACCTTAAGGGCGTATTGCCGCGCAGCTTCAACAAGCTGGACAACAAGGTCCTGGTCGAGCTGCTGCGCCTGCTGGCTCCGTTGAAAATTGATGGTGACGCCTTCGGCAAGGTGTACGAATACTTCCTCGGCAAGTTCGCCCTCAAGGAAGGCCAGAAGGGCGGCGTTTTCTACACCCCCGAATCCATCGTCAAGCTCATCGTCGAAATCATCGAGCCCTACCATGGCCGCGTGTTCGACCCCGCCTGCGGTTCGGGCGGCATGTTCGTCCAGAGCGCCGGCTTCGTGCAGCGGCACCACAAATCCGCCAGCGATGAAATCGCTATCTACGGCACCGAGAAAGCCAGCGACACCGTCAAGCTCGCCAAGATGAACCTGGCCGTGCATGGCCTCTCCGGCGACATCCGGGAATCCAACACCTACTACGAAGACCCGCACAAGGCACCGGGCCGGTTCGACTTCGTCATGGCTAATCCGCCGTTCAACGTCTCCGGCGTGGACAAGGAACGCATCTCGGATGACAAGCGCTTCCCCCTCGGCATCCCCTCGGCGGATAACGCCAACTACCTCTGGATACAGCTCTTCCACAGCAGCCTCAACGAAACCGGGCGCGCAGGCTTCGTCATGGCCAACTCGGCAGCCGACGCCCGGGGCTCCGAAATGGAAGTCCGCAAGAAGCTCATCCAGAGCGGCGCGGTCGATGTCATCGTCTCCATCGGCTCCAACTTCTTCTACACCGTCACCCTGCCGTGCACGCTGTGGTTCTTCGACAAGGGCAAGGCCCAAGGCCCGCGCCGCGACCAGGTGCTGTTCGTCGATGCCCGCCACATCTTCCGCCAGGTCACGCGCGCCATCCGCGACTTCACCCCGGCGCAGATTGAGTTCCTCGCCAACATCGTGCGGGTCTATCGAGGCGAGCAACCCGAGGCGGAGGTGGGCGGCCACGAACTGCTCAAGCAACAGTTTCCCGAGGAGCGCTACTGGGATACCCCGGGGCTCTGTAAGGTCGCCACCATTGCTGAAATCGAGGCGCAGGGGTGGAGCCTCAACCCGGGGCGGTACGTGGGCGTCGCACCAGGTCAGCAGGATGACGTGGACTTTGCCGAGCGGCTGGAGGAGCTGAACGAAGAGTTGGAGGTGTTGAACTCTGAGGCGCGGGAGTTGGAGCTAACCATTGCCACGCATGTGGCCGGAATTCTAGCCCTATGACAGCCGTCCACTGGGAGCGAAAGCCACTAGGAGCCGTGGCAGACCTATGCCTGGGAAAGATGCTTGACCAGAAGAAGAATCGTGGGGAACCGTTGCCTTACCTTGCAAACGTCAACGTCCGTTGGGGGGACTTCAATCTAGACGCCCTACGGACCATGCGTTTCGAGCCTAAAGAAATGGAACGCTACGGGCTGAAGTTTGGTGACATCGTCATGTGTGAAGGTGGCGAGCCGGGGCGCTGTGCCATCTGGAAGGACCAGGTTCCTGGAATGATGATTCAGAAGGCCCTTCACAGAATCAGGCCGAAGGACTGTCTTGACTACCGCTACCTGTTCTACAGCTTTCTGAATACTGGGCAGATGCATGGCCTCGACCAGTACTTCACCGGCTCGACCATCAAACACTTGCCAGGCGAGCAACTGGCCAAGGTTCAGATTGACATTCCCCCTTTGCCCACGCAACGCCGCATCGCCTCTATCCTCTCGGCCTACGACGACCTCATCGAGAACAACACCCGCCGCATCGCCATCCTGGAAGAGATGGCCCGGCGCATCTACGAGGAGTGGTTCGTCCACTTCCGTTTCCCGGAGCATGAGAAGGTGCGGATGGTGGAATCTGAACTTGGCGCAATCCCGGATGAGTGGGAAATGTCCACCCTCAGCCAGCTAACGGAATACATAAATCGTGGCTTGGCACCCAAATATGACGACGAGGCTGAAGGTCGGGTCATCAATCAAAAGTGCATCCGAGATGGCCGACTGAATATGGAACCTGCTCGAAGGCAGTCAAAGCCGATTCCCGCAGAGAAGTTAGTCCGGTTTGGAGATGTGCTCATAAACTCCACGGGCGTGGGAACACTTGGCCGCGTGGCTCAGGTTTACGAGGCATTGGATAACTGCACTGTCGATACGCATGTCAGCATCGTCCGTCCAATGCAGGGTCTTAACCAGGACTTCTTTGGTCTTGCCCTGCTGCGTCTTTCACCCCACTTCGAGAGCCAAGGCGTAGGCGCGACCGGACAGACTGAATTGAGTCGTGGCCGTATAGCCGAGACCATAGTGGCTATACCCCCTCAGAAGCTACAAGAAGACTTTGGCGCGATGGTTAGGCCTATCCGGCAACTTGCTGTGGCCTTGGGAAAGAAGAACATGAACCTCCGCACCCAACGCGACCTGCTCCTCCCCAAGCTCATCTCCGGCGAGATTGAGGTGTCCAACCTGCCCGAGCCCGAGGCGCTGGCCGCATGAACAAGGCCCTCACCGCCAAGCAGGTCATCGCCTCGTATGGCGAGAATGCCATGGTGGAAGGGCCCACGGTCGAGCTGTTCGAGTCCCTGGGCTGGCAGACAGCGAACCTTTACGCGGAGACCTTCGGTCCGGATAGCACCGAGGGTCGGGAGTCGGAGCACCAGGTCATCCTCCAGCGGCGCCTGCTGGACGCCCTGAAGCGGCTGAACCCAGGGCTCCCTGCCGACGCCTACACCCAGGCCCTGGACGAACTCAGCCGCGACCGCTCGGCGATGCTGCCGGTGAATGCCAACCAGGACCTCTACCGGCTGATTCGGGATGGGGTGAAGGTCACGCTGTCCGACGATGACGGGGCACCGACCACCGAGACGCTGCGCGTGGTGGACTGGGACAACCCGGACAACAATGACTTCTTCCTGACGCAGCAGATGTGGGTGTCGGGCGACATGTACCGCCGCCGCTGCGACCTGCTTGGCTTCGTCAACGGCCTGCCGCTGGTGTTCATCGAACTCAAGGGCGCGAAGGAGCCGCTCAAAGCCGCCTTCGAGAAGAACCTCTCGGACTACCGGGGCCAGAGCATCCCGCAGCTCTTCCACCCCAATGCCTTCATCCTGCTGTCCAATGGCTCGGACACTCGCATCGGCACGCTCACCAGCGAGTGGGAGCACTTCTTCGAGTGGAAGCGCATCAACGACGAGGGCGAAGTGGGCGTGGTGTCGCTGGAGACGGCGATACGCGGCCTGTGCGACAAGGCGCGGCTGCTCGACATCGTGGAGAACTTCGTCGCCTTCCAGGAGGTG
>JAUSQH010000221.1 GCA_030652895.1 Alphaproteobacteria bacterium | reverse complement strand
GAGGAGCGAAGCGACGTGGCAATCCAGAGTCACAATCTCAGGCTTTCCCATGGGACTCTGGATTGCCACGCCCCCAAAGATTTTGGCGGCTCGCAATGACGGCGGGGTGAGTGGTGATTCAATTAGAACAGAAAACGCTCTAGGGCAGAGTGGCGATCATGATCGCCGGTTCCTATTCATACCGGCGCTCCACCCTTTGGTCACCGCCCAATTTTATGCTCCCTTTATGCCGCCAGTCCAGTTCCGCACAAGATCCTTATGTGCCGCGTGTTTAGATGAAAAATAGTGGAACGGAACCGGTTGCAGTTCAGTTGTTTCGTTAAATCTCTTTCAGGTTTCACAATGAAGTGTGACTGGCGTCACAGACGAAATCTGCCAGCTGTGTTCTATTGCGCATACGAGTAATTTGTGTTCTACAGTAAGTACAAGATGGCTTGACAAAGGTTTCATTCAAAAAAATGGCCGTTATCTTGCAAAATGATCATTGAATTTAATTTTTTAACAAAATCGGATTCAGTGATTAGGTAAAAGGCGTAAGTATTAAAACAGGGGGATGGAGTTATTCCTCTTGGTTGACTCTAGTCGATACTCGTTTGTAACGCATTGGGCGTGTCAAATAAAAAATGGAGAATATAGATGTTTAAACGTTTTCTGCTTGGAACAACTGGAGTCGTATTCGCCGCCTCCATGGCTACTACCGCCGCGAACGCCTTGCTGATCGATGATTTCTCAGAGGCCACAATGGTCATAGCGATTAATGGCCCGGAAGTGGCCGGCGGCACGGACCAGGTCGTAACGCTTTTGGACAATAACGGCGCCGGGTTCAAGTCGTCGATTGTCGGCGGATACCGGGATCTCACAACTACGCTGGTGGCCTCACCTGTCGCAGGCAGGTTCACAAGGGCTGACGCGAATCTCGTTCCAGGCGAATTCAGCCACAGCCAGGATAATGGCGTGCGCTCGCGTTCTAAACTCACCTATGACGGCCTGGCCGGCGCAGGTCTTGGCGCCGACTTCACGGATGGCGGCCTTTCCGACAAGTTCCGTCTTGTGGTGACTTATGCGGATCTGGGAATTGACTGGCAGATTGAGGTTTTTGACGGAGCGAATACCGCCAGCATCATTTTCCCCAGCTTTGCAATCAGCTCGGCGACAAACTTCTTCATTCCATTTTCCAGTGTAGAGTTTGCCGGCATTAATTTCGGATCGATTCAGCGTATGTCCTTCACTGCCAATGTTAACAGTGTGGCGACCCTTGACACGGCAGTTTCGCTTATCGAAACCGTGGGCGTTCCCGAGCCCGCCTCCCTGACCCTGCTGGGCGCGGGCATCATTGGCCTGGGCGCGATCAAACGCCGCCGCAAGGCCTAAACCTCTTACCTTGTTCCTTGTAAACGGGAAACGGCGGCTTTCGGGCCGCCGTTTTTTATGTGCAGGTTGACCCCATCGCCCCTTCCAGACTGTCATTGCGTGGCTTGCTTGCCCGCCAGGATTTGGCCAAGGGCTGGGTCCGGGCAAAACCCAGACCCAATCGGGACCGTGACGTGCCGCATGGAGTACCCGGTCACGCCGGGTAATGACGGAGCCACCCTGGATCAGCAGCAAAAATTGTGTGATAAATTAACAAAGATTTAAGTTTTTTCCTTGCCTTCATGCCGCCATCATTGTTAGTTTAGGCCCAACAATAAGAATGTAAAAAGTTGTTATGGTTGGGATGCGCAGTATCCCCCCCTTATTTAGGGTGTTGCGTCGATATAAACGGCCAATTCTGGCGAAAAGCAGCGTATTTTTAACCGTCAGGGCCATAAACGAAGGATGAACAAAATGTTGAAAAATCTAATGATGGGCACAGCCGCATTGGCGCTGTCCGCAACCGGGATGGCAGGGGCCGCGAATGCGACGATCTTTACCAGCACCGGTCTGCTGACTCCGTGTGCTGAGGTTGATATCGTGGGTGCCGGCACTGGCGACGCGTGTCCAACGGGAGTTAATCCGGCAACTTTCTCGACGAATTCGGGAACGTTTACGGTTTCCTATGACGATGTCGCCACTTTGCTTAGCATCACTTTCGCTTATACGGGGCTTACCAACTCTACGCCGGCCGATCCCCCTGCATTGACGGCATGGCATATCCATGGTCCTTTTGGCGCCCAAGGCCCATCGGATAGGGACCACAATGGGTTTATTGCTCTTGATGGTGTCGCTATCTTCGGCGGTCCGCTTCCGCCCCCGGACTTTGCGGATAATCCGTTTGTAGGTTCGGTTGTTATAACTCCGTCACTCGCGTCGGCGTTCGGCACGTCCGTGGCCGGTTTTGGAGCCACTATCACCAGCGGGCTTTTCTATCTTAATATCCACTCTGATGCTTTCCCGACCGGCGAGTTGCGCGCTCAGTTGTTTGACGTGCCCGAACCCGCCAGCATGTCGCTGCTCGGCGCGGGCATCATGGGCCTGGGTTATTTCGGCAGGCGCCGTAAGGCGGCCTAGTCAGGCTTAACGTCCTCCCGCCCTATTTCGGCGGGAGGGGGTTCGTTAGAATATCAAAACGGCGGCTTTTGGGCCGCCGTTTTCATTTGTGGACCCGCCGCCCCATAGTCCCCACCCCACTCTGTCATTACCCGGACAAGCCGGGTAATGACAGAGTGGGGTGGGATGACAAAGTGGAGGGATGAGGGCCGCGGGTGTTGGGACCGCCGTTTTTTGGCGCGCCATTTTCCCATAGATTTTCTTAACCCCTGCGCTATATTGTCGGGGAGAGGTTGAAATGGCCGAAAATGTGACTAACGAACTGATTTTCGAAGTCCTGAAAAATATTCAGGACCGGCTGACAAAGGTCGAGTCGACGCTGGCCGATCATACCCGGCAGTTCATCCGCGTGCGCGAAGACATCAACAGTGTTCGTGAAGACATCAACGGCCTGCGCGGCGATGATCTGCGCCGTGAAGCCATGCAGGCGAGAATGGACGAGCGTCTGCAACGCATTGAAAACCGCCTCAACCTGACTGACGCCTGATCAGGCCGGCGAGTCAATTGCGCTGCCGGTTACGTTAACGCGCCAGTTTCCCATGGATTTCGTTAACGCCTGGGCTATATTATCGGGGAGAGGTTGAAAATGGCCGAAATCATCACCAACGAACTGATCTACGAAATTCTGAAACAAATTCAGGAAAGACTGAACCGTCACGAGTTAATGCTGAAGGACCTTCAGACAGGGCAGATCCGTATCCGTGAAGAGCTTAATGGCCTTCGCGGCGATGATATTCGCCGGGAAGTCATGCAGGCACGGATGGATCAACGCCTGGAACGGATAGAAAATCGTCTAAATTTGTCCGACGCCTGACATTCTGGCGGTCCAAAAGCGCCGGCGGTTTGTCAAGGAGTGGCGATACCCAAATCCCGTTCGATATGAATTACCGGAAAAGCAAAAATCCGCTGGCCTTGCATAGGCTTTCGGCGTTAACCTTTGTGCCAGAGTAATTCGTGATCAGGTCCAAGCCAGCATGGCTTTCTTACAAACCGCTGATCCCCTCCCTGTCCCTCCCCTTTCCAAGGGGGAGGGAACCGTGGGGCGAACACCTCCTCCCCCTGAAAGGGGGAGGTTGGGAGGGGGTTCGCTTCGATCATCCCGCAAATTACGCGAACCACTCACACGGAGGGAACCCGCCATGCCGTTGCCACAAGATATCAAACCGGTAAACTCTGAACTGATGGACAGTCTCGCGCGCTCGTCGCAGATGGACTGGATCGAGACCGATCCGGGGCAGGCCTGGATGAAGGTGCTGTGGACCGGCCCGGAAACCGGACGCTGGGCAGTGCTGCTGAAATGGAAAAAGGGCTATGTGGCGCCGCCGCACAAACATCTGTCCGCCGCACATGCATTCATTCTTTCGGGCAGTCTGCAGGTGCGTGACGGTACCCTGGAAACCGGCGATTACACCTATGAACCGAACGGCATGGTGCATGGCGCGACCACTGCGCTGGAAGACACCACCTATCTGTTTATCTGTGACGGGCCGGTGCTCTATTTCAATGATGACGCGTTCACCGGCTATCTCGGCTGGGAACAGTTGCAACGTCTGCAGAACAGGTCCGCCAAGGCCAAGGCGGCGGAGTAAAGCCGGGTGCGTTATAAATGAGCCTGACCGGCCTATATTGAAACGCGTATTGTGCATCACGCCCGCCCCAAGCATTATTCTTACCCCCACCCCTATCCCCCCCGCGAGGGGGGGCGATAGGGGTGGGGTGAGAAACATTAAATGAACGACTCCGCAAGGGTGGATAGTAGTCCAGGTCCAAAAATATATGTCTGACGACGCGTCCTTAAAGGTGGCATCCGGAGCCAATGATCTTTCGGCGTACTGGATGCCGTTTACGCCGAACCGGCAATTCAAACTTGCGCCGCGTTTGCTCGCGCGCGCATCGGGCATGTATTTTCATACGCCGGATGGGCGCAAGGTGCTGGACGCCACTGCGGGCCTGTGGTGCGTCAATGCGGGACATTGCCGCCCCTCCATTGTGGCGGCGCTTCAGGCGCAGGCGGCGGAACTGGATTATGCGCCTCCGTTTCAGTTCGCCCATCCCGCCGCCTTTACTCTGGCCAGCCGGCTGGCGGCGCTGGCGCCGGGGGATCTGGAGCATGTTTTCTTTTGCAATTCCGGGTCCGAGGCGGTGGACACGGCGCTGAAAATCGCCATCGCCTATCATCGTATGTGCGGCGAGGGTGCGCGCACCCGCCTGATCGGGCGGGAACGCGCCTATCATGGCGTAGGCTTTGGCGGTATTTCGGTGGGCGGCATGGTCAATAACCGCAAGCATTTCGGGCCGATGCTTTCGGGCGTCGATCATTTGCCGCACACCTATTCGCGTGAGCATCAGCCATTCGCCAACGGGCAGCCCGCCTGGGGCGCACATCTGGCCGATGAACTGGAGCGCCTGGTGGCCCTGCATGACGCCAGCACCATTGCTGCGGTGATTGTCGAACCCATGGCGGGGTCCACCGGCGTATTGCCGCCGCCAGTTGGATATTTGCAGCGCCAGCGCCAGATCTGCGACCGGC